>JACQAL010000044.1 GCA_016195025.1 Bacteroidota bacterium
AATGTTGTTTTCATAGAAGTTCGTTTTGGTGAACCGCTATGATGATTTATTTTGCCCTTGCTATCTCTCTGCCTGATTTTATTTTTTCAACATCTGCTTGTTTATTCCGAATGTTTTTTACCTTTGTTGCGAAAGTCCTATGCTCTATTAATTAATCCAAGCGAGTAAACTCCATAATCATTTGGTTTCATTTTTAGAAACGGAGCGACTTCTGAAAGATTCTCAAAATATTCTTATAAAACTTCTACAGGTTCATATTTGATTAATTGAACATTTGTATTTTTACAAAGTTCTAAGTCAGATTTTTTTAATTCTGTAACCAAAATATAACCTTTGATATTGCCACTTATTAATTCTCCATTAGCCTGCAACTTTTCAAGTTCATCAATATAATTGCTGATTTGTTCTAAATGTTCCTGATAAAATCTTGTTACTTTAAGTTCAATTAAAATTAAATCTTTAGAGTGTAAAAGAAGTAAATCAATTCTTTGCTCTCCTCCTTTTAATTTAAATTGACGAGCAACAAGTTTTAAATCCAAATTAAAATTTAAAAGACGGTTGAGATAAGTTAAGTTTGCAACAAGCGCATCTTCAACTTCACTTTCTTGAATGTTGTTATGTTTTTTTTGTTTCACTTTTTGCGACAAATGTAAATAAAACATTCTATGCGCGGGCTGTTTGCGCGAACGATTGAAGTGGAAAGCCCGCAGCGCAGCGAGGACTTGGAACGGAAAGCGTGACTTGAGCGAAGCGAGAGGCGCGCCCAAGACATCCCTCGGCACTTCGTGTCCGCTCCCTTCATCAAGGGAGAATTAAATTAAATGCTTCAACCTTTCCAGCACAGGCGGATGAGAATAATGCACAAACACATAAGCGGGATGCGGCTTGAGGTTGCTGAGATTATCTGAAGAAAGTTTTTTGAGCGCAGTGCCCAGCGCATTTCCGTTGTAGGTTTCTTTTGCATAGGCATCGGCTTCAAACTCGTGCTTGCGCGAAATTATATTTGAAATGATTCCGAGAATTTCGGAGAGCGGTGAGTAAAGCAATCCGAACGCGAGAATGTCTATGTGAAAACTTTCTTGTGCGCCCAACGCGTTTGCAAGCGCGGGATTGCCAAGGAACGAAGAAAGAATGAACAGCATCACGCCTGTTTGCGCAACGCCCTGCACGGTTCCGATGAGCGTGTGTTTCTTTTTGTAATGCCCGACTTCGTGCGCGAGCACAGCCACCAGTTCTTCTATGGAATGTTTTTCAATGAGCGTATCGTACAGCACAATTGTTTTCTTGGCGCCCAATCCGCTGAAGTACGCATTTGCTTTTGCCGAGCGCTTGGAGCCATCTATCACAAAAAGATTATTGAGTTTGAATCCGACTTTTTTGCAATACGCTTCAATGGCATTTCTCAATTCTCCTTCGGGAAGCGGAGTGAGTTTATTAAAAATGGGAACGAGAAATGTGGTATAGAACATGGTGATGAAAATGGTGAAGACAGAAATTACCGCCCAGGCAAAGAGCCAGAAATATTGTCCGGTGGATTGATAAATAAAAATGATGAGAGATAATAATCCTCCGCCAATGATGGCTGCGAGCAAATATCCTTTCAGCTTATCGAAGATGAAAGTTTTGAGAGATGTTTTGTTGAATCCGAATTTTTCTTCGATGACAAAAGTTTTATATAAAGAAAATGGAAGCCCGAGCAGATCAGAAGCAAAACCAAGTATGCCGAAGAAAATCAGAGCGATGAGAATCGGATTCTCCGAATAACTTCTTGCGATGGAATCTACGAAAGCAAATCCATTCAGAAATAACATCAAAAGCAATCCGACTAAACTGATGGCGCTAGTGAGCATGGAGAAATTATGATTCACTTTATAATATTCCTGCGACTTTCGGTATTTCTCTTCATCATAAATATCTTTTGCCTCAGCGGGAAGTTTGGGTGAAAGGTTTTTCAGATTCAGAAAATCCAGCACCTTATCGAAAATAAAATCGAAGAGGATGATGGCAACTATGATTAGGAAGAGTGTGTTCATTTATATAATGCCAATATACTAATTGATACTAATGCAACTAATAATACCAATGATACAAATAACTGTTATTCGTATTATTTGTTTCATTGGTACGCATTTGTATATTAGCATTTCGCTTCAAGTTAGTAAGCCCCATTAATTTTTCTTATAAACCATTCTAACGATATCAAAGATAAAAGCAAAAAGAATATCCACTTCAGATTAATTAAGTCAGAAAGTTTTTTCTCGCTGTGAGAGATGGGCTTAATGTCTTCTCGCGCATTTAATAATTCAGTGAGTTTGTTTAATTGATTCGGATAAACCATCGCTCCCCCGCTCTTCTTTGCAAGTGAATAAAGTAATTGATGGTCAGCAATGGTGTTGGTTGTTTCAACCTGCAATGCCGCCACGCTGAACTCGCCTTTTTCAGAATATAACTTTGTTCCCACTTTTACTTTTGCTTCATAGCGGTAATTCCCTACAGGAAATATTCCGGCATTCAAACGGTACGCATTGGTTGTCTTGCTAAACGTAAAAGGAAATCTTTTTCCATCAGCGTTAGAGATTGTCACACTGACTTCAGGGTCATTGATGAGTTCATAGCTGTCGTTATAAACTTCCGCTTCAAATTCAACCGGTTCATTTTCGTAAAAATGATTTTTAGAAATGATTCTGAAAAAACTTTTGTCAATCTTGGCGGAGAGATACTGAACGGTTTTGTCAATGAGTTCGTTAAATATATTTGCATTGTTGTGTTCGGAAAAATCCTGCAAACGCCATCTCCAGATTCCTTCCCCGGAAATAATTCCTCGCTTTTGCTCGCCTGCCTGCGTGAAAAGAAAAAGCGGCTGCTGAGTTTCCACCATTCCAATTTTCTGATTAAATAAAACTGAAGCCGAAGAATTTATTTTATAGTTCCCAAACGGACATTGCAGCGGAGAAAACTTTTGAGAATAATTTTTCAGCGCATCGCTTACCGTGAACAAAGAAAAATCTTTTGACAATGCCGGCTGAACATCATTCGTTTTCCCCTGAGAAAAAGGAATAGTTAAATCGGATTGCGCATTGTTAATTCCTGAAATAGAAGTTTGATTTCCCACAATGAACAGCGAAGAAGTTTTTGCTTTGTCAATCTCCGTTAAAATACGTTGCACATTATTTTTCTGCGAAGGAAGCTGGTCAAAAATTATAAGATTAAATCCTGTAATTGGTTTATCAAAATCACTAACAAGATAAGAACTCACTTCGTAATTCTGATTTTGCTCGAGCGCATTTTTTATTGCGGCAACATCGGGATGAGGCGATTCGGCAAGAATCAGAATTTTCTGCCGCGCATCCAGCACGTCAATAAAAATATCTTTCACATTGTTCGAGTAACTTACTTCACCTTCAATGTTTGAAAGTTTGATTGTGTAGCGCTGTAAGCCAACCTGCTTTGCTTCAAGTTGAACAGGAACGGAAAGAGAAAAATTATTTCCGGAGATATTTATTAACTGAGAAAATAAAACTTCTTCGCCTTTTGAAACGGTGCAAGTGGAAGTTTTTCCTGCAAGCTGCCTTGCATTAATCTGAATTTCGATTGGAAATTTATTTCCGAGATAGGCAATTCTGTTAGATAAAACTTTTGAAAGAATTAAATCTTTTCGAACCGTTGTGTCTCCAAGCGCAATTGTATAAACAGGGAACTTGTTTTTCGCAGAAGAGTAAAGAGGGTTTTGTCCTTTGTTATACAAACCATCCGAAGCAATCACCACCGCGCCAACATTGCGATTGGAAAATCTTGTTTCAATTTCATCAAACAAAGAAGCAATGTCCGTTTGTTTTTCTCTATAGTCAAATGCAAGCCCGCTTTTAATTTTATCTCCGAAAGAATAATTATTCGTGTCAAATTTATCAGCAAGCGATGAAACAAATTCAGAAACTTTTTTCGGATAATCATTTTTATAGAAAGTAGAATCTTTTCCTATGGAAACCGATTCTGAATTATCCTGCGCGAAAATTATTATGGGCTTCTCAACCGTGCGGGAAATATTTTTCAAAAGCGGAGCAAGAAGAAAAAATGCAAGCAGTGTTACCGTAACAAATCTGCAAACAGGAAGCGCTCTCCTCACCCACTTCGGAGTTTCGTCAAATCGTTTTTCTTTTCTGTATAATACAAAAGCGTATACCGCTCCTGCAATCACACAGAAAACGTAAAACCAATTTGGATAATCGCTATATAAACTAAAATTCATAAATCAGCGAAAACGAATTTATACGAATATACGAAAGAAGAAATTTAAAAAATGGTAAATAAAATTGTAGTGAAGATAAAATCTCGTTTCGTATTTTTCGTACTGTTTCGCTTTTCGAAGATTTTATGTGTGCATTCCTCCGCAAATAGAAATTACTTGCCCGGTGATGTAAGAAGAATTATCGGAAGCAAGAAAAACTGCAAGGTCTGCAACTTCTTCAGGTTGTCCGGTTCTTTTAAGCGGAATGTCTGCAAGATAAGCGTCAATTACTTTCTGGTCAAGCGAAGCAGTCATTTCGGTAGAAATAAATCCGGGAGCGATTGCATTGCAGCGAATATTTCTTGAACCAAGTTCCTGCGCAACAGATTTTGTGAAGCCGATGATTCCTGCCTTTGACGCAGCATAATTCGCCTGCCCGGGATTTCCCTCAATCCCAACTACAGAAGTCATATTGATTATGCTTCCCTTTTTTGCTTTCAGCATCGGGCGCTGAATTGATTTTGTAAGATTAAAAACTGATTTCAGATTTGCGTTCATCACTTCATCCCACTGCGCTTCGGTCATTCGCATTAAAAGATTGTCGCGTGTAATGCCGGCATTGTTCACCAACACATCCACCGTTCCAAATTCTTTCACTACTTCATTCACCAACTCTTCGCACGCTTTTGAATTTGAAGCATCGCTTTGAAATCCTTTTGCTTTTACTCCGAATGCCGCAAGTTCTTTCTCCAGTTCTTTTCCTTTTTCAACAGAAGATAAAAAGGTGAAAGCGACATTTGCTCCGTGCTCAGCAAATTTTTTTGCAATGCTCCTGCCTATTCCGCGCGAAGCGCCTGTGATGATGGCAACTTTTTTTTCGAGAAGTTTCATATCTATTTTTTATGCAGGAACTTTTTTAAGTACACTCGCCATTGTTTTTCCAATCACCGCAGGAGAATCCACCACGTGAATTCCGCACTCGCGCATGATTTTCATTTTCGCTGCGGCAGTATCGTCCGCTCCGCCAATGATTGCGCCCGCATGCCCCATTCTTCTTCCGGGAGGAGCAGTTTGTCCGGCAATGAAACCAACCACCGGTTTTTTTCCAAACTCTTTTATGTAATACGCGGCTTCGTTTTCCATGTTGCCGCCAATTTCACCAATCATAATAATTCCCTCCGTGGCGGAATCTTCCATTAAAAGTTTTACTGCATCTTTTGTAGTTGTTCCGGGAATGGGGTCTCCGCCAATTCCTATGCAGGTGCTTTGTCCGAGTCCTGCTTTTGTAACCTGGTCAACTGCTTCGTAAGTTAAAGTTCCCGAGCGGGAAACAATTCCAATCGTTCCTTTTTTGTGAATGAAGCCGGGCATGATTCCGACTTTCGCTTCACCGGGAGTGATTACACCGGGGCAATTCGGTCCAATCAATCTGCAACTTTTATCGCGCAAATATTCTTTCACGTAAATCATATCCTTCGTTGGAATTCCTTCGGTGATGCACACAATAACTTTTATGCCTGCTTCTGCGGCTTCCATAACTGCATCGGCAGCAAAAGGCGGAGGAACAAAAATGATGGAAACATCGGCATCGGCAGTTTTCACTGCATCGGCAACGGTGTTGAACACGGGTTTGTTGAGATGAGTTGTGCCACCTTTGCCGGGAGTAACTCCGCCAACCACGTTGGTTCCGTATTCAATCATTTGCGTGGCGTGAAAAGTTCCTTCGGTGCCGGTGAAGCCCTGCACAATCACGCGCGAGTTTTTATTTACAAGTACGCTCATAGAAAAGTTATTGAGTTGTAAGATTCAAAAGTAAAATTTTTATTCGAATAAAATTCTCTTTCACCTTATTTCCCTTATATCCTTATTCCCCATTATTGTAGATTTCTTTTGACAATCTCTGCACTCTATACTATGTACTTGGTACTTTTTTCCTTTATATTTGTCAGCAATGAAAAATAATCCTCTGAATAAGGAAACGATTGCCGCGCTTTCCACTGCGCCCGGCATTGGAGCCATTGCAGTGATTCGCATTTCGGGAAAAGATGCTTTCAAAATCTGCAGCAAGATTTTCAAAAAGAAAAATTCAAAAGCATCTGACATCTCGCGCTTCGAATCACACACCGCTCATTTCGGAGAAATCATTCACAACAATAGTGTGATTGACGAAGTGGTGTTGACAATTTTCAAATCTCCAAATTCATATACAGGCGAAAACATAGTTGAAATTTCCTGCCACGGCTCGCAATACGTGCAAGAACGGATTCTTCATTTGCTCACCAAGAACGGAGTGCGCCTTGCCGCTGCAGGCGAATTTACTTTCCGCGCTTTTATGAACGGAAAGTTTGATTTGTCGCAGGCGGAAGCGGTTGCCGATTTGATTGCATCGCACAGCGCCACATCACATCACGTTGCCATGCAGCAAATGCGCGGAGGATTTTCTTCCAAACTGAAAATTCTTCGCGAGAAATTAGTTGACCTTGCTTCCTTAATTACGCTTGAACTTGATTTTGCGGAAGAAGATGTGGAGTTCGCCAGCCGCGATGAACTGAAAAAACTTATTGCATCGCTTCAAAGCATTATTAAAAAACTTATTCGCTCGTTTGAACTCGGAAATGTTATCAAGAACGGAGTTCCTGTTTGCATTGCAGGACGGCCGAATGCAGGAAAATCCACGCTGCTGAATTCTCTTTTAGAAGAAGAGCGCGCCATTGTTTCTGAAATTCCCGGCACCACGCGCGATACCATCGAAGATGAAATTGTTCTGGAAGGCGTTCGTTTCCGTTTCATTGACACTGCCGGATTGCGCCACACCACCGATGCTCTTGAAACGGCAGGCATCGAGCGCACGCAGCAAGCCATAAAGAAAGCAAGCATTGTGATTTATTTGTTTGATGTTCACGAATTGAGTGCCAGTGATTTGCAAAAAGAACTTGAAGATTTAAAACAACATATAAACGGAGCCGAATTAATTCTTGCAGGAAATAAAATTGACAAGGAAGATGAGAGTTATACCAAAAAAGAATTTTCGCATTTTGAAAACATAATTTTCATTTCATCGAAAGAGAAAAAAAATCTGGAAGAACTGAAATCAAAACTCATTGACATTTTTGATGAGAAGTCGAACAACATTCCCGAAACAATTATTACGAACACGCGCCACGTGGAAGCATTGCAGGCGACTGCCGATGCATTGACAAGAGTGAGCGAAGGGCTGGAGAAAAAACTTTCAGGCGAACTTATTGCAAGCGACATCCTCACTGCGCTTCATCATCTGGGTTTAATTACAGGGGAAGTTGCCACGGAAGATATTCTGAAAAACATCTTTGGAAAGTTTTGTATTGGAAAGTAACCAGCCAAAAACAAACAATTATTATTTCGGCAATAAACCACTAATCAGACCTATTTTCATAGGTAAAAATAACATTTTTGTTAGAGTTTGTTAGTATCTTTTTACTCGTATTTTTTACTCCAGTTAATTTTCTTGTGTACCTTAGTTAAAATTTTCAGCAGGTAAGGTACAAGTATAGATATTTTACTTGCCTTATTTAACCTAAAATTACTCTAAATAATATTACTGATTCTTCTCAACAACTTTTTACCACCGATGAGCAAATCAAATTTCCGAATCAAACGAATCTGCCAGCAATGCGGAAAAGAATTTGAAGCGCAAAAATTCAGCACAAAGTATTGCAACCAAAAATGTGCAGCCCGCGCATACAAATTCAGAATGAGAAAAGGTATTGTAGAAGTATGCAATAATGAAACAGAACAGATAAAAAACAAACCGATTGAAGATATTAAGGCAAAAGAGTTTTTGACAGTTCGGGATTGTGCGAAACTACTCAACGCCTCACGACAATCCATCCATAACCTTATTAAGAAAGGCACTATCAGAGCCGTGAATCTGCAAATTAGGAAAACACTTATCCAGCGTTCCGAGATAGATAAACTTTTTGCACCGCCAGAAATAAAACCACAAGTTCAGAAACCTTCCAGACAATATGAAGTCAGCGAATGTTACAGTATACAGGAAGTACAGCGTAAGTATAAAATTTCGTCACACGCTCTGTATCAAGTAATCAAACGGAAACAAATTCCAAAATTCAAACAGGGATGGTACTCCTATGTGCCGAAAATAGAAATTGAAAAACTTTTTTCTAAATAATGAAAACAACAGCCGTTAAACTTTATCAAAAGCCGATTGCAAGAAATCGGTTCACATTATTCTTAGATTTTTTTCCTGCTATTCCGAATCCCGATACTGGAAAGCCGACCCGCAGAGAATTTTTAGACCTCTCTCTCTACAGCGAGATAGAATACAGGGAAGAAAAAAAGATTGGCAAAGCGGGGAATAAATATTCTTCTTACGCGGTAGTAGCAGATAAAAATGGAAATCCCCAAAAAGTAAAACTTTCCTCTGCTGAAAAACTACACAACCGCGAAACCTTAAACCTCGCAGAAAATATCAGAGCAAAACGACAGATAGATATACAAAACAGACAATATGGATTTTTAAGTAGCAAACAATTTACTGCTGACTTTGTAGAATACTTTCAGGTACTCACTAATAAAAGAAAAGGAAGTAACCATGACACATGGATTTCTGTTATGAACTACATAAAAAAATTTACAGGTGGAAGTTTACGCTTTAGCGAACTCACAGAAATTTTCTGCAATAATTTCCGCGAGTATTTATTAACCGCTCCGAGTAGCCGTAGCGACAAGCAGGTTCTTGCAAAAAATTCTGCCTGCTCCTACTTCATCAAATTCAAAACCGCGTTAAAGCAAGCATATAAAGATGGCTATTTATCTACTGACATAAATGCGAAAATTGAAAACATAAAACCAGCCGAAACGCAAAGGGAATTTTTAACACTTGACGAATTAAACTTATTAGTGCAAGCGGAGTGTGAAATGCCAATATTAAAGAAAGCAGCATTGTTTTCAGCACTTACTGGCTTGCGGCATTGCGATATAAAAAAAATGCTATGGGGAGAAATAAGACAAGATAAGGACAAAGAAGGAAAAACAATATATGCAATTCATTTCAGACAAAAGAAAACAGACGGGACGGAATTTTTACCAATTTCAGAACAGGCACATAATATGCTTGGCGAAAGAAAAGAATCAGATGAAATAATTTTTTCAGGACTAAAATATTCTGCTTATGCCAATGTGTATCTGAAGCAATGGATTTTACGGGCGGGTATAACAAAGGACATTACCTTCCATTGTTTCAGACATTCCTTCGCCACAATACAACTTACTTTAGGGACTGACATTTACACATTAAAAAAATTATTATGTCAGCGTAACATACAAAACACACAGATTTACGGGAAAATAGTTGATGAAAAAAAGCGAGAGGCGGCTGAAAAAATAAAACTGAAAATGTAATGAAGATAACAGAAATCACAAAAGCATCCATCAAGCAGAAAGAATTTATTGCGAAAGAATCTGCTAAAAAGTTGGAGGCAATAATATCCGACTTCAGGGAGAGATATAAAAATTCTCAAAGCAAACAGGAATTTTATAGTGATACAATTCGTCAATGTTGGAGTATTTTGTTTGGAAAAATTCCTAATGAAGTGCCAGATGAAAAAGGAATCAGACCGATTTTATGGAGAGGCGGTTTTTTCGAGCGTTGGCAATTAAAAACTATTCAAAGTTATGCCTATTATAAAAAAATAGGAAAAGAGCCGTCATATATTTACACTACGACACCAGATTATCCTGCCGATGAAATAGGATGTTATGTTTATACTGAAGCACTTTGGAACTATTTGAGGTGGTTAAAAAGATTTAGTGTTAGAAAAGGAGCAAAGAAAATAAGGGCTGAAAAAAACTTCTATGAATATCTACACCATGATAAAAGAGAATTGCTGGCAAAACGATTAAAAGAAGAATTCAATAAAGAAAAGGGTAAGGGACTTGCTTTAATGCGAAAAGTATTAGAAGAAAATCAACCTCCACTTTTAATAATCCCTGATGGTGAAATCACAAGTTTCTTTGATAGTATGAAGAATTTTTTAGATGGAAATATTGGTTGTTTAAATGGCTTCAAAGATTTTAAATACATAAATGAAAAACATAATACTGCTTTTGGAAAAACAAAGCAGAGAATAAATAACTTGCTTGTAAAACTTGTTTGAACTTGTGTGGGTTTCCCTATGAAAAAAAACATTACAAGAATAAACAAGAAAAGAAACGATTGATAAACCGATAATCGGTTGTTATATTTGCTCAACGAACCAAAACAAGTTGAGCAATGCAGACCGAACAACCTACACCGCCACTACCCTTCGAGAAACTTCCTGAAGCCGTTTCCAAACTCCTTTCTCAGCAGGAAGAAATAATACGGCTACTTACCGAACAGAAAAATCCGCAGCCAGAAGGCGACAAGTGGTTTGACCTAACAGAACTCTGCGAGTATCATCCAGAAAAGCCGACAAAGGCAACGGGATATTCTTGGGTGCATAATAGAGTTATTCCCTTTCACAAAAAATCTAAAAAACTTTTTTTTCTGAAATCAGAAATTGATGCGTGGCTCAAGAGTGGGCGGCAAAAAACCGTGAAAGAAATTGACCAGCACGGAACTGATTATATAAATAAAAAAGAAAAAAATAATACTTCAATAAATGGAAAAAGAAATTAAAATCAAGCCCGACTCCGAGTACAAAATCATTGAACTAATCTCAGAAGCAAAAGAGGAAGTGAATCAACTTATGCTGGAGAGTACAGGATTGTTTACGGTATGTACCGCTGGTCATTGGCTGGAAAAAGCAAAAGCAAGACCAATTCCTAAAATGCTTTTCGGTGAATTCTGGTTTGAAGGTGAACTTTGTTTTTTATTCGCTGATACTAACTTGGGGAAATCAATATTAGCCGTGCAAATTGGAAATAGTAATAGCAGAGGTGAGGCGATAAAAGCGTTTAAGTTAGAAGCAGAAAAACAAAAGGTTTTATATTTTGATTTTGAATTATCCGATAAACAGTTTGAAGCCAGATACTCAAAGAACTTTGAAGGGCATTATAACTTCGATAGTAACTTTTTAAGAGCAGAAATCAATCCTGAAAAATCCGACTATAGGGAAAATGGATTTGAAACTTTTGAAAAATATTTATACACCTCTCTGGAGCGTTCCATAATTGAATCTGAAGCAAAAATTTTAATCATTGATAACATTACTTATTTGAAAGATGAAACGGAGAAAGCAAAATCTGCATTACCTCTGATGAAAGATTTACAACTACTGAAAAAGAAATATGGGCTTTCTGTTTTAGCATTGGCACACACACCGAAAAGAGATTTATCAAAACCTCTTACTCGAAATGATTTACAAGGGAGCAAAATGCTAATCAATTTCGCTGATAGTGCTTTAGCAATAGGCGAAAGTCATAGCGATAAAAACCTTCGCTACTTAAAACAAATTAAGGCGCGGAATACGGAAGTAATTTATGATGCTGAAAATGTCTGCGTCTTCCAAATTGTCAAACTGGATAACTTTTTGCAATTTGAATTTCTGAATTTCGGAACTGAGCGTGAACACTTGAAACAACTTTCCGAATCAGACAGACAGCAAAAAATTACCGAAGTTTTAGAACTGAATAAGCAAGGTATTTCAAACATTGACATCGGTCGCAGGTATGGAGTTTCCGAAGGCGCAATAAGAAAATGGTTGAAAAAGGCGGCTGAAAGCAAAAATGAAAAGCCACTATAAATCGTACCCCTCGTACTACTCGTACTCATATACGAATGGTACGAACTGTACGAAAAAGTGAAAAAATGGATAAACTTTCAAAACTGAAATTTGACCGTAAGCGGAGCAGAATAAAAAACTGCCCGTGCGGAAAATCCAACAAGGACGGAAAATTTGTTCCGTATGAAAACTATGAGGACAAAGGATATTGCCATTCCTGCGGTGAAACATTTCTTCCCGAAGTACCGCAAGAGCGTTGGCAGCACAAGATGATGAAAAGGGAATCGCCAAAAGAGATTTCATTTATTCCTCAAGAACCATTTACGCAAAGTTTACAGCACTATGAGGGAAATAATTTTGTGAAATTTCTTTTTCAATTATATAGTCCTGAAACAGTAAAAAAACTTATTGAAAAATATTTCATGGGAACATCAAAGCATTGGCTGGGCGCAACTATTTTCTGGCAAATTGATATTGCGGGTAAAATACGAACGGGGAAAATTATGCTTTATGATTCCAACGGTAAACGAGTACAAGAACCGAATAGTCATATTGCGTGGGCGCATACTCTTATGGGAATCGAAAACTATAAGCAATGCTTTTACGGTGAAAATTTAGTAAATGATAAAACTAAACCTATTGCAATTTTTGAAAGCGAAAAGACGGCTGTAATTGCAAGCATTTATTTTCCCGAACTGTTATGTATTGCAGCAGGCGGAGCGGATGGGTTACAAGCAGAAAAATTTAATTCATTGCGCGGAAGAAAAATCATTTTATATCCAGACCTAAACAAATATGAAAAATGGAATGAAAGAGCGAAAGAACTTTCAAAATTATTTCCAGATATAGAATTTCATGTCTCTGATGTTTTGCAACGAAGGGCAACGCAAGAAGAAATAAAGCAGGGACTGGATTGGGCAGATTATTTAATTCGTCTTGATTTTAATGAATCGAGAGAACAACATTTACAATCTGACAAAGAATATGAAATGACATACGCAGATAAAATAGGTAAAATGCTTTTGGGTTTGCAGACGGAGGAAATAATTTATTGCCCTGAGGAAAACCGAGAGAGATTTATTGAAACAGTTAAAAGTTATATAGACAGGGAATTTGGATGGCGCGAGAACCCACCATTTGAGATTACTTTTTCAAATGACTTCACCAGAATCAAAAAAGAACAAAGGTGTTTTTCGCTGAACTAAATATAGATTATGGACGAAAAAAAATATTTCAGACCGATTTTACTAATGAAAAAAACCTTTAACTGGCGAAAAATCACTATAAAGAATCTGATTTATTCCCATTTCTTAGAGTTATGGCACACGATACTATTTTTCTAACTCACTTTTTTGTGAATCAAGATTCTGTATAAAAATAAAATCCAGAAAATATGGCAAGACGAAAGTCAATAAAAAATTCCTCTTTTCCATCTGAATTGTTTTCAAACGCTATTGATATGGGGCTATTCGTCTGGATGAAAAAAAATGGCTGGAACTTTCAACGAAATGTCAGAACCGTCCTTCTGGAGGAATTCCGATATGGAAATGAAAGCGTGGTTAAACAAATCAGTATGCTCTTGCATTATGTTATTGTTCCAAATGAAAAAACGCTGGCTGTGATATTACTGAAAAGTCATCATTATGGTGTCCACCCCAATTTTTATCGTATCCCTTTATTAAAGAAAAAATTTTTAAGCGAGGGTGTCTCTCCCATGATTTATGAAGTATGGGATACAGCATCGGCAAATGAAGCATTAAAGAATATCTATCAAGAATATCAAAAACAAAAACCTAATCTATATGCCAACTCAAAGTGAACGAAAAAAAGTCGAGGGTGATTTTTTACGAAGGGTCTCGGAAAAAATTAGTGGCGAAAATTCGGAACAAGATGACTTAATCAAAAAAATTAAAGACCGCGCTGTAGGTTCTAAATACTGGAAGGCGTTCAAAATAATTGCAACCCTGATTATTTTATTAGCCGTGCTTGGCTTCGTCTTCAAAATTTTATCTTACGCAACGAAAAACTATAAAACTTTTGTTAAGAACGCCAAATCATAAACAATGACTATGATAACACCACAAAGTGCTACAACTTACTTCTATATCCGATGTTCGACAAAACTACAGGATGCCACATTACAGATTTCCAATTTAATTTCAATGATTTCTCCTGACGAAAAATATATCGTTCTGCAAGAAAATCAAAGTGCCTTTAAGGACAATGTCAAACGCCCCGTATATGATGAGTTAGTCCGACTTGTAAAGAATAAGAAAATAAAAAATTTGTATGTGTGGGCATTTGACCGACTACATCGCAACTATAAACGGCTTCAGGAGTTTTTTTTAATCTGTAAGATGTCAGATTGTGTAATTCATTCCTATAACGAAAAATTTCTTGAAGATTTCCGAAAGATGCCACCTCCCTACAATGAAATGTTTGAAACTTTTATGACTACTTTATTTGGGAGTATGGGAGAGGCAGAATCCCGTTTGAAATCTGGTCGTGTGAAAAATTCAGTTGTGAAGAAGGAAGGAGAGATAACGAAAAGTTACAAAGGAAATAAATGGGGTCGGAAAAATTTATCTGTGCAGGTGATAAATCAAGTTAGGGCGTTACACGGACAGGGATACAGTTTGCGTGAGATTTGTAAAAAAGTGAATGTTTACGATAGGAATAATAATCCACGCCCGATTTCTAAAAGTTCGGTATTTTCTATTGTCCATAAATCGTATGGTAGTGATTTGACGGAAAACACTATGAAAAAAGATGAAACGGAAAAAGTAAAAGAGAGTGTCCGAGAAAGTTTGAATTAACGGACATAAAGGTTAGAGCCGAACTCCGATAACGAGAATATCATCCACCTGTTCCGTTCCCGCCTTCCAGTTCTCTACATATTCGTGAAAGTGTATAGAGAAGAAAAAAGTAGAATCAATATGTAAAACAAAAACCTTCTCATTCTTCTGGATAATTATCTTTTATGTATTGTTCTATTTCAGCACTAATCCTGCGAATACCGATAGGAAGTAATTCAGCCATTTGATAACCTATAACAAGTAAAACGAAAGAAATAATTAGAATGGTTAGCAAAATCAAAAGTAACAGCCATCCAAAATAATCAATAGTTAAATAAAAAATAATAATTGCAATCAATGTCCTTAAGAGTAAAACAGAATCAGTAGTAACTCGTCTTTTATATAAATTGATTTGCTTCTTCATCTCCTCTTGTTCCTTTGGTGTGAATGACTTTTTAATTTCCTGATACAAGTGAACAAACCAATCCTTCCTGAGTTTCACATTTTCTCTTTCTTCAATTTTCTTCTGCATCGTCTTGAATGATTTGAAAAACTCATTCTTTTTTACCGAGCGGTCAAGTATTTTTGCTCTCCATATTTCGGAAATGATGTAATTCAGGATATGAAAGATAAACTCTGCTATAAAATTTGTGGAAAGCCAAACAAGAAAGAAAATACTGAAAGGAATAATAAATTTTCCTCTTGCAATAAAATCATAAACCCCTTTGTAATCTGTTAAATCGAGAAGAGAATATTTGAAATAAAACTTTTCAAACAGGAAACTGGAAATGCCAAGAACAAAACAAAAATTGAGAACTCGCTTTACGGAAGGAAATAAGGTCTTTTCTTTTAAGTAGCGAGTGTATGGTAGAAAGTTTTCAATCATGCTTGTTGTGAATCCTACAATTTAATTTTTAATGCTTGAAAAAATTCCAATAGGTTCAATGATGTTATGCCAAACTGGTTTGCTATTGGAGGAATCCGTTCATTTTTTGTTTTATGTTCCTGCGTAACGATAACCGCTTGTTCGCAAACAGCCATAGCAATTAAGTATGGGTCAGCCCAAGGAGCGGGACGGTTCATTTTATTCTGCCAATGCGAAGGATTATATTTTGTTCGTATCTGGTGAATTTGGTTGCGCTGACAATTATCAATGCCAACAAACAGTTTTCTATGCTTATTGCCCCACTTCAAAAGTTTATCCTGCGGATTTGTTGTATTCCTAATTTCACGAAGCACCTCAACATGAGAATAAAGTTGGGTTTCTGCTATTGCTAAATTTATACGCTCCCAAATAGTAGGAAAAAGATTCTTAGGATAGCGGTCGTGAAGTTCTTTTAAGGAACTCATGTCAATAGTATAAACCTGAGTTGTAAAAAGATTTCTCTTAACTGCCATTAAATAAGTTTTTGCAGATACTTGTCTTTAATGCCAGTTATCGTGGAAAGCGAAGTATAAGTCAAATCACCTTTTCTATATGAATCCACCAAATGTTTCAGAACTAAACGGCTCGTTCTTTTAATATATGTTTGCTCCCAGTTTCTTCTTCCGAAACCGCCTCTTTTTAATTTTTCAAGTTTTGTTTTTAGAATCGTGTAACGAGAAGGATTGATAATATTAAATTCTTTCAGACGGATAAGTGTGACCTGTTTACTTACACCAAATTTTTTTGAGAGTTCCTCAAGTTGTTTAAGCGTTGTAATTGCAGATGTGGGAAGTTCACTTCTTAATCTATATTCTGGCATCAGAAGATTCGCAGCAAATTCATCGCAATATCTTTCTTCGGGCTGGTTGTCTTTATCTTTCTCAATATCCACAGTACAAATTCCATCCTGCCGTTTGAGCAAATGACAGAACTCATGGAAAAGGGAAAAAAGTTTTACTTCATTCATGTCACTTTCATTCAGAACCATCACACATACTTCGCCATAGACAGAAAAGGCACGGACTCCGCTTGTTTTAAGTGAATGCTCTATAACGGGAATAAAAAATAATTCTTCGATTAAGGACTTGTAGTAGTTAATAATTGGTTCTTCTTTCCGTTCAACCAAATTCTTCAGGAAATCAAAATCGGTCTCTAATAATTTCCTTACTGTGTTTGCAAGTTCGAGAGCAGATACACTTGTATCTAATTCGGGAAGCGTGGTAGTTCTTCCTGTAATTTCCTTTAGTTCTTCTGCGAGATAAAGTGCTTTTCTTTTGGCTAAAAAAACTTCCGATGATAATTTTTTATCCCGATTCAATCGGTAATCGTGAGGCATTTCGGGAACTTTGGAAATATCCGCTTCATAAAATGCTATTAACGGTCTCTTGTAAACATCGGCAAGACGAATAAGTTCGGATTCAGAAATTTCTTCATCACCATGCTCAATGCGTTCATATTTTTTTGTGGATAGGTACAGTTTCTTTGCTATTTCTTCCTCAGACATTCCAGAGGATTTTCGCATATAAACCAAAACATCTGGCTGAATAGTGTATGTAATTTTTTCTCTCACAATTTCCAAAGTTGCAATTATTTTTAATCCCCTATAATTTTAGATTCTATTTCAGATTCCTTTAGAAATTTTGCTGCCAAAACTCTGTGTAATCCATCTTTAATGGTTTTCAAATCAGCACATACTGCAATCGGTTCTTTCCACAAACCCGACTCTATCAAATAGGCGATTCTTTCTATATGATACTTTGTATATCTGCGTATGTATTCTTCGTAGTCGGCATTCCCGCTATTCCATTCGTTTGTTAATTCTGCTAAATGCGATTGAAACCCTCGCTTATCAAACCTTTTTTCGTTGACTGCTTTTTGAATTTCTTCGTCTGCAATATTTACAATTCTTGGCTCAGGAAACGATATGTCTGCATAAGGTACAATATTAAGGTCGCTAATTTTAATTCTTACAACTCCTTTTCCTCCCCGCTGCTCAACTCTTTCAAAAAATTGTTTAATGGAAGAAAACGAATATTTATTTATTAAATCACCATAATTTATTTTATGGTTTTTGTCTGCCGCTACGCGCCAAAAACCATTTTTGATTTGTAGAGATATTTCTCTCTTGGAAAAAATCCACCCCGATTTGTTAGATGAAAGAAGTATGAGAAAATAATTGGGACACTTTTCGTCTGCAACTTCTATTACGCGACTATCCACCCCGTAAAATGGTTTTTTACTGCGGCTTATTTTTGTAATCAATAATGTCTGCGTATTCGGAAACTTAAAGTAATTGTCCCGATTAAAAAATTTCTTTGCTTCAGGGCTTAGTTCAACTGCGCCAATTTCAGTTACGAATGTTTTTATTTCCTGCTCCATTTTCTGAATTACTTTCCCGTATGTTCTATTGCAACAGAAAATTTAACTCCAGTTATTTTTGTCAGGACTGCTGCCAGCATTTCATAATCCCAAACTTGAATTTGGTTAAAATCTATGTTTTGGTTTTCTTTTGTTCTCAGCGCAGGGTTATTTTTTAATAACTCCTCCGACAGTATTATCAGCATAACTCGGAGAAATAAAGGTTCTGTGGTTTTTGATTCTGTTTCAAGAACAACTTCATCCCCTCTTTTTAGTTCTAATAGCCAAGCCACATCCGCCAGCCCTTTAATAGTTTTTGCCCTTTCGATTATTGCCTTAATGTTCAAATTATGTTTTTCCATCTTAATAATTTTTAATGTGTCTTAAAACTGTTCCATAAAGTTTTTAGTTTTCCTGCGAAATATACCTCAATAAAATACAAATCAAAATCAAGAAGTTCAGGTAGAATCGCTACTCTGTAATTACAAATAACTTTTTGTCTTTTTTCCAATTCAACATAAGGGAAGTGTTTTCTTTCTCCCTCATATTTTGATTCGCTGGAAGCCATTAAATATGCTAAGGTTGCTTCGTTATGTAATTTACCGAAACAGTGCTGTCTCAATCTTCTGAAAATCGTACCTGATATACCAACATATCTTGGAATAATTTTTTTAGAAGATACTTTTTCACCAAACAAATATAGTCCCTTAATTTCGTTGTTCTGTTTGAATTTAGGGTATGATTTAGTATTGGGAATGTAGCCAAGATTTTCAAACAATTCTTTCTGTCGAAAAATTCTTTCTCCATCTGCTCGATACAATTCACCTATTGTTTTGCAATCCTTGTGATTCAACTTTTGAGTAAGTGATATTAAAGAATGCTCACATTTGCTAACTAAAGCATCAATGTTTTTAGGATATGATTCTCCCCAATGATTCATACTGTTTCAATTTCTTTTTCTTTCAACGCCTCCCGCAACACCTGTTGCAGTAATTTCTCATTTTGTGTTTTGCTTTGCTGAATGCTATGCTGCAACCCATCGCAAAGTTTCATTAACTCCACTAACTTTTTTACAATTCGTTTTTGTTCTGCATACGGAGGAAGGGGGACGGGAATAGATGACAATGATTTTCCTGAGATATTACTAATGCCCATTCCCTTTCGGTAAATGTTTATTCTTCCACTTAAATTTAGATAACAAAAATGCCAATAAAGAAAATCTGAACTAATATTTTCAAAAGGTCTTACTCTATGAATATGGTTTTGGAAACAAACACTCTCATCTGAATTCCAAATTGCAGAACGACCTGCTTCTCCTCCCTCACATACCAGCAAATCACCTTTGATTGCTGTGCATTTATTTAATTCGGAATCCTCCATTGGCATTGTTTTCAAATTGCTTAAATCAAAGTATCCCCAATAAAGATTTGATGTAGTAATATATTTTCTGAGTTTCCCAGAGTTCCGCCCGCTATCTAAAGTCTTCCCAGAATTATGTTGAACAATTTTTCCCAGCCTGCACCAAGCCCAACTTTCAGGAATACCAAAAGGAATTTCTTCTGCTTTGATTGGCGGTAATGGTTTTTCTTTCTTGCCAAGTTTTTCTTTCTCCGCTTTTATTTTTTCCAGTAGGTCTTTAGCATTACCTTCCTTCCTATCCTGCTTTACCAACTTACCCTGCATGGCTTCTCGCAAAAATGCTTGGCGGAGTTGGCGGAGTAAATCTTCTTGGTGAAAGAGTTCATTAGATAAATCATCGCCCCTTTTTTCAACATCACTTATGTTTGAAAGAAATTCTTTCTGTGTTTCAATATCGGGCAAAGGAATTTCCAAATCATAAATTTGTTCAGGGTGTATCCGTTGCGTGGCTTGTCCCCTTGCAATTTTTGCTAACTGCAAATAATAATTTCCCTGCTTAAAGAAATAATGTATCCATTCAGGGAGACAATTTTCAGCAACATCAAATGCGGGCAAATCAGCACTACTTTCAAAGCCATCCAATTCCTTTGGTATAATTCCAAATGCACCTTTGTGAAAATTTTGTTTTCCATAAATAAACTGACTTGCTTTCCTAATAAACTGCTTGGTCGCACCTGCAATTTCGTTTTCCAGTCCTCTTTTTTCAACGCCAAGAACCTTCAGTCGAACAGTAATTCTCCTATCAGGATTCGGCTTCTCACAAGGAATCCTGCTTTCGGTAAGTATATCGCCCAACCTAACTTTTTTCCAAGTCATCAAACTGCTTGTTTAATTTTATTTAACAATGAATGGCTTTTAGAAAAACTATCGTCAAGCATCTGCATCAATTCTGCGCTGGTATATTCGTGTGCTTCTTCCTGCTTGGTAGGGTTTTTAATATCCAAGTCATAACCGCGCTCAATAATTGTTTTAATGTTTACCTTCCAACAAACATCGCTTTCCTTGCGCTTGTTCCACCATTTTTTTATCGGCTCAAATTCTTCCACACGAATTGGTCTTGTCTTGTTGTACGCCTTATATCCATCTGGCATTCGGTGTTCGTAATACCAAATATCTTTTGTTGGTTTTCCTTTTTCAAAAAATAAAAGATTGGTCGCCACAGTCGCATACGGCTGAAAAACGGAGTTGGGCAAACGGATGATGGTATGCAGGTTACATTCTTCCAGCAACCGCTGGCGGATTCGCTGCTTCACTCCTTCTCCCGTTAAACTTCCATCGGGCAACACGATTCCCGCTCTACCTTCCTGCTTCAGCAGGTGAATCATCATAATCAAAAACAAATCCGCGCTCTCCTTTGTGCGGTAACTCTGCGGAAAATTATTTTCATTGTTGTTCGCCACCGTTCCGCCAAACGGAGGATTGGCAACGATTACATTCACTCGGTCTTTCTCGCGATATTCCGTGAGAGGTTTGTCCAGCGCATCGCGGTAAGTTATTTCGGGCAACTCAATGTCGTGCAAAATTAAATTGGTGGTTGCAAGCACATACGGAAGCGGTTTCCATTCCCAGCCCTGAATATTTTTCTGAATGCTGTTGTTCTCCCGCACATTTTTTGCCTGCTTCTTTAAGTGTTCAATGGCAGAAGTTAAGAACCCGCCCGTGCCACATGCCACATCCAAAATTTTCTCTCCGAGTTTCGGATTCACCATCTCAACAATAAACTGCGTAACGGCTCTCGGAGTATAAAACTCTCCGTAATCGCCTGCGCTTTGAAGTTCCTGCAAAATGGTTTCGTAAATCTCCCCGAACAAATGACGCTCGGTTGCTTTATTGAAATCAATTTCGTTCAGTTTATTCACAACCTTGAGGATGTTGATTCCGCTTTTCATGTAGTTGTTGTTGCCTTCAAACACTTCGCGTACCATATACGCTCGCGGGTCGCGGGCAGGAAGTTCTTTGAGCGCGGGGAAAAGTTGCTGGTCAATGAAATTCAGGAGTTCATCGCCCGTCATGCCTTCATCATCGGCTGCCCAGTTGCGCCATTGATATTTTTTCGGAATAGGTGATTTATATTTATCGTCAAGCAACTCAAGTTCCTTGTCCTTGTCGTCAAAAATTTTTAGAAAGAGCATCCAACCTAATTGTTCGATGCGTTGCCCATCGCCACTCACGCCTCTATCTTCGCGCATATAGTCGCGGATTGTTTTGATTACGCCTGATAAGTTGGTCATGTGGTTTTAATTTTTTCAAAAAATAATCTTGGTGAAATAATCGGATACCATTGAATTTTATATTCATTTAACAAAAATGACCAAACACTTCTTACGAATTTTTCTGGACTTTCTCTATTTTTAATTTCTTTCAAAGAATTAGATTCATCATTTAATACCGAATAAATTTTTTCAGCCATATCAAATAAACTTATCCTATAATCTAAATTCATTTCCGTATTGAAAAAAAATTCTGACTTGGGAATTTTAGTTGGTACTTCCGAAAATAAATGTCCATCTACGCTTGTGTCCGTATAAATCAGGTAGTGGATTCCAGAAATTGTAGCAGGAAAATCATTGACAGAAAAATGGGCTGAGTTATCTATAATACTACTCCCCTGATAATTCAAGTGCATATCCTGTCGTGTATGAAATTCAGGAGATGAGTAGAATACTCGATTAAAATTCCTATTGAAAGAAGAAATGTCTCTTAACTTTTTGAACTGTTTTGCGTCCGTATTAATTTTTAATTTGTAATAATTAGAATTGTATGCGTTAAAAAATTTAGGATGAGGGTCGCCTATATCAAATAGGTTTGACTTCTTGAATTGTAAAAAGTAATTACCAACGCAAACATCAAAACCATAATATTTGCCTTCATTGACTGTGTCTGTAAAAAAAGGAATTGGTTTGAGGTATTGAGATAAAAAATGAGGAGTACGCGTTTGTAAATATTCAAACACAAAGCAGAAGGAATACTGCGTTTCAGAAAATCTACACTTTTGCATTATGCTGTTTTATATAATTCGGTTTCTAATTCTTTAACTGCCTGTAAATATTTTTCTTTACTTCCAAATTCATTTATGATTTCCATTGGCGAGCCGTAATCGGCAAGCGGTTTTACTTTCAATACTTCCATACTTTCTATATTCTCAATTCCTTCATCCGCATATTTGTCCAGCAACGCTTCCAGAACTTTTTTACTCTGCTCTCCGTATTTTGTAAAGTAGTTGCGCTTCTTCACATTGCTGGCTCTTTCTTTTCTGGTGAGCGGTGGTTTATCATAGGCAATGTGGCAAATTAAATCAAACAGGTCGCAATTATTTTGCACGGCTTCCATCAATGCTTCCACCAAAACACCCTGCTGCTGCAACTCCTGAATGATTGCTTCCTTTCTTTCAGTCGCTTTCCACTTATTCAAAAAATCATCCAGCGATTTATACTGTCCCTTGATAATTTCTTTCGTGTGGTCTTTCAAACTGGTGGTGATGGGTCTTCCGTGCTGGTCAAAATACATTTCACGGCTCACCAATACTGAAACATCAACACCATTCACATAAATTTTTTCTCTTGGTGTTCTTATCACTCCGCCAACTGGTTCTGGTCTCCTTATGTCAGGCGGAGTAGGTGTAATATCTTCACCCGTTTCTTCATCAATGATTGGGTTCGGATTATTTTCTTCCTCATCCACGATTCCTCCTAAGTCGGTGTCTTCCGTTACTGGCTTAACGCGAATCGGGTCGCCATCAAAATCTCTATCGGCAAATAAATCGGTTGCGTTTCTGAAATCAATAATTGTGAAAAAAAGTTTATCATAGTCCTCATTGATGCGAGTTCCTCTGCCGATGATTTGCTTGAACTTTGTCATAGATTGAATATTGCAATCAAGCACAATCACTTTACAGGTCTGTGCATCAACGCCAGTTGTCATAAGTTCGGATGTTGTTGCAATCACGGGATATTTTTCTTCGGGGTTTGTGAAGTTGTCCAGTTCGCGCTTGCCTTCTTCGTTGTCGCCTGTAATTTGCATCACATATTTGTGATTCACGGCAGATAAATCGGCATTATGCTGCTGCAGGGCGGAGCGCATCCGTTCAGCGTGGTCAATGTCGGAACAGAATACAATCGTTTTTGCAAAGCGGTCATATCCTTTCAGGAATTCGGAAACCTTTCTGGCAACCGTATCGGTGCGCTCGTCTATTACAAGATTGCGGTCAAAATCTTTTCGGTTGTAAATCCTGTCATCAACAGGCAATCCTTCCTTATCCACCTTGCCTTTTTCTGGTCGCCATCCTTCAAGGTCAATGTTCAAGCCAACCCGCACCACGCGGTATGGAGCAAGGAAGCCATCGTCAATTCCCTGCTTCAAGGAGTAAGTATAAATCGGCTCTTGAAAATATTCTATGTTACTGATTGTATCTGTTTCTCTCGGTGTTGCGGTCAAACCGATTTGAGTTGCGTTTTTGAAGTATTGCAGAATATCTCTCCATGCGCTGTCTTCTCTTGCGCTTCCACGATGGCACTCATCTACAACAATCAAATCGAAAAAGTCAGGAGAGAATTGCTTGTAAATATTTTTTTCTTCCTCGCTTCCAGTTAATCCCTGATACAATGACAAATAAATTTCATAACTCTTGTCCACCATTCGGTGTTTCACGGTTGTCATCTTATCCTTGAAGTGTTTGAAATCTCCGCGCCTTGTCTGGTCAATCAGCGCATTGCGGTCAGCAAGAAATAAAATTCTTTTTTTCGCGCCCGCTTTCCATAAGCGATGAATGATTTGAAACGCGGTGTAGGTTTTTCCAGTTCCAGTTGCCATTACCAGCAAAATTCTGTTCTGTCCCTTTGCGATGGCTTCAACCGTTCTGTTCACAGCAATTTGCTGATAGTAGCGGGGCTTTCTTCCGCTTCCGTCAAAGTAATAATCCTGCGCTGCAACTTTTTCGGCTGCGGGCGTTTTAATTCCTTTGTACTTTTTGTATTTCTCCCAGAGTTGTTCAGGTGTCGGAAAATTATCTAATCCAAGTTCAGTTTCAATATTACTGTTGCCAGCAGTTCTGTCGTGAAATAAAAAGCCATCACCGTTGCTGCTGAACACACAGGGAATGTCAAGAATTGTTGCGTAGTCCAACGCCTGTTGTATGCCTGAACGAATGGAGTAGTTGTTGTCTTTCGCTTCAACGATTGCAATGGGAATATTCGGTTTGTAGTAAAGAATGTAATCCGCCCGCTTTCCTTTTCCTCTGGCGGTAAGTTTTCCCCGCACATAAATTTTTCCATCGGTGAAAGAAACTTCTTCCAAAAATTGCGCCACCTTATCCCATCCTGCCTTTTCAATGGCGGGAGTGATAAACTTTGTGCGAATATCCTGTTCAGATAAACTTTTTTTATCAATCATGGGAACGAAAAAAAACGACTGGCAATGAGCAATTAAAGATTCTTCAAATATAAGAATAAGGGACAAAAGCGAGGGGGAAAACTCGTTGGCTGATTAGTATTTTGTAATTTCCTCCGTAACTATTCCTAACGGGAGCGGGATGCTGGGGAAGGGCAATAAATTTTTGTTGTTGCTTCCACTGTTTGCCACACTAAGAAGAAACATAGTGTTTAATTTTAATAGGACTTTCGCAACAAAGGTAAAAAACATTCGGAATAAACAAGCAAATGTTGAAAAAATAAAATCAGGCAGAGAGATAGCAAGGGCAAAATAAATCATCATAGCGGTTCACCAAAACGAACTTCTATGAAAACAACATTGCAACTTTATGGACAGTATTTAATGACCACACCGATTAATTACACCT
>JACQAL010000045.1 GCA_016195025.1 Bacteroidota bacterium
GATGATGTAGTGTTAATGTTCGGTAATAACTCGCCACGAGTTATTCTGAACATTAATACTGTTGCTCTAAAACAAAAAATGTAACTTTAAACTCTAAACCAAAAATCGCCTTGTTGCGCTAAGGCCTTGAATGCACCTTTGCTGAAGCGGTGAATCTCATCTATGAAAAGAAGGGGATAATTTGTTCCGAAGAAAGAATCTGATTGCGCTTTGTCAATTACTTCGCGAATATCTTTCACTCCTGACTTAATTGCGCTGAGTTGGTAAAATGGACGCTTAAGTTGAGTTGCAATAATTCTTGCAAGCGTGGTCTTCCCCACTCCGGGCGGCCCCCATAAAATCATAGATGGAATTGTTCCCGACTCAATTGCCCTGCGAAGAATGGCGCCTTCTCCCGCCAAATGTTTTTGTCCGATGAATTCATCAAGAACTTTCGGGCGTAATCGTTCGGCAAGCGGTGCGCTCATAATTAAATATAGGAAAAATCAGAGAGAAAATTTTGGGTGGCCAATGGGATTTGAACCCACGACCTTCTGAACCACAATCAGACGTTCTAACCAACTGAACTATGGCCACCGTTTATCCCGTTGGGTAAAATCCTACGGGATGAATAAAAAGAATGCAAAAATAAAAAACAAATGATAATCGCTACTTCTTTTTCTCCTTCACCAATTCCAATCCGCATTTAGGACAGTTGCCCGGCTTTGCTTCTTTTACTTCAGGGCAGCCGCCACAAGGGCAAACATAAGCGAGTTCGCTTTTTGCCGAATCATTTTTCATAGCGGAAACTCCTTTGGAAGTATCGGGCTTCACCGCATCATTTTGTTTTTTTTCTTCTGTGGTTCCGCAACTGAAAAGAGTGAATGAAAAAATAACTGCGGCTGATAAAAATAAGTTCTTCATAAATTTTATTTCTTGTTTAATTTATTTTCCATTTCCTTTAAAAGTTTTTCTTTCTCCTTTAATTCTTTTCTGAGTTTTTTTATTTCGTCATCCAGAATATTTCCTTTAGAATCTTTTTTTAACGTGGTTCGCAATTCAATTCCATCTTTTCCCCAGATATTCACGTTGTAATAAAGTTCTTCATCGTATTTTAATTCATAGGTTGTATCGTGAAACAAACTATAAAGAGGAATACGCAATGCTTTTGAAATTAACTCAAGCGTGCGCACTTCGAGAGAATTATCAGCAAATTGTTTGTCTAATGCTTTTTCAGAAATTCCAACGTGCTCAGCCAATTCAGCATAGGAATGGTTTTGAAATTTCAGCACCTGCAGAACTTTATCTTTCAAATTAATTTTTTCACTCATGATAAATTAATGCGGTGATGGAGGAGTAACGGGCGGAGGCGGAGAAGAAATTTCTCCTTTGAAATTTTTCTGATACTCTTCCCACTTAGTTGTCGGGTATGCATTCTCCCCGAAATATTTCAGAATGGGTTCCAGTTGCGTTGGCTGCAAATAGCCGGGAACCTGCGTGAGCATATTAAAATTTTCATCGAGGTAAACTGTGGTGGGATAAGAAAGTTTGTTATTCAAAAGAGAAGCGGCTAGTTGGTGGGTTGAACGCGGAACAGCCGGATTGGGATTTATGAAAGTGTAATTGTTGAACAAAATCGTATCTTTCATCTCAGCATCCAGCCGCACTGCATAAAATTTATCATTCACGTATTTTGCAATCACAGGATTAGTAAAAGTATTTTTCTCCATCACCTTGCACCATCCGCACCATTGCGTATAAACATCAATGAAAACTTTTTTCTTTTCTTTCTTGCTTAACTCAACTGCTTCCTGAAATGAATGCCATTTGATTTTTTCTCCTTCTTCCGGTTTTGGTGCGGGCGAAGAAGAATTCTGTAAAATGAAACCGCTGAAAAAAATTCCCAAAAGTAAAATTGCGAATATGATTTTTATTTTTTTCAAATGAGAAGTAAAGATAAGGAATTTACCGCGTTGTACGAGATGCAAGGAGGAGTTTAGCCGAGTTTGGATAAATCGTGCATCACTCCCGAATCAACAACCTGAACCATTTCTCCTTTTTCATTCATAAAATCAAAATGCCAGCCCACTTCCATGCCACCGGTTTTTTCATTCTGTTTCAAAGAAGTTACAGTAACTTCCACCTTTGTTTTTTGATTTGCGTAAATGGGTTTGATAAATTTCCAGTTGTAAATTCCCAATCCACAGATAACTGATTTTCCAAAACGCGGAACCCACTCTCTGCGGTAAATCAAATTAAAAACATGTGGGCCGCTAGCAATTAATCCTTTGAAGATAGTTTTCTTTGCGGCTTCTTTATCTATGTGAAAATCGAGCGGGTCGAATTGTTTTGCAAATTCAATAATGTCTTCTTCAGATAAAATTATTTCTCCGAAGTCAAACTTTTTCCCAATTGTCAATTCATTCATAAAATCAAAAGTACCGGAAAATAAATTTTCACTGAAGAAATAATTATTGAAATCTTATAACTCTATTTGACTTCCTGCATCAGTTTGCGGACAAAGGGAGAAATGATGAGCATTACTATTCCTGCAATGAGCGCATAAATTGCAAGTTGTTTATAACCGTCAGTGTATGAAATTAATTTTTCCGTTAAGGATGCATTGGTGGTTGTCGTTGACATGCCTGCGCCTAAAATTCCTGCAACGTATTGTCCGTATGCGCTTGCAAGAAACCACATGCCCATCATTACTCCCTGCAATGGCTGAGGAGATAATTTTGTCATGATAGATAACCCGATGGGCGACAAACATAATTCGCCAAGCGTAATGACAAAATAAGCAAGCGTGAAAACATCAAGCGATGTAATTCCTTTTTCATTCGCAAAAAATTTTGTAGCATAAAAAACATAGAAAGCAAGCGCGAGAAATAAAAATCCAAATCCAAATTTCATTACTGTGTTCGGTTCACTATTTTTTTTATTCAACCCAATCCAAATTATTCCAAGAAGAGGAGCGAAGAGAATAACGAACAAGGAATTTGATGCATTGTTAACTCCATTCGGGTCAACTTCAACTCCCAATAATTTATGCGATAAATTTTCCGCTGCAAATAAACTCAGCGAACCACCGCTTTGTTCAAAGAATGCCCAGAATAAAATTGAGAAAATGATAAACACAAGCGCTGCCCAAAGTTTTTTTCTTTCTTCGGAAGAAAATTTTACCATCTCATAAAAAATATAAATGAGCGTGCAAGGACCAATGATATACATAAACCAATCGGTGTATTCGGTTTTGGAAACCATTTTCATTACGATAGGAATTACAAGCAATGCGCCTATGTAAACTGCATACTCATACCATTTTTTATTTTTTTTGTTTTCATCTTTTTCAAATGGCGACAAACCAATCGGACCCAAGGATTTTTGTGTGAAAAGAAAAGTAACTAAACTAATCGTCATTACAATTGCCGCCAACCCGAACGCAAGATTCCATGAATAACTTTTTCCTATAGCAATGCACGCATATCCGCCAAGCAATGCGCCAATATTTATTCCTGAATAAAACAAAGAAAAGCCGGCATCGGTTCTGTAGTCGCCTTTTTTATAGAGCCGTCCAACCATTGTTGAAATATTCGGTTTGAAAAATCCTGTACCAATAATTGTAAAACTGATTCCGAGAAAGAAAAAGTTATGCGGATTGACTGCTAAAATGCAACTTCCGGCAATCATTAAAATTCCTCCCCAGAAAAGTGATTTGCGGAAGCCGAGAATTTTATCTGCAAATAATCCGCCAATGAAAGTGAATGCATAAACAAATGCCTGCGTGGCTCCATACTGAAGATTTGCTACATCATCTTTCATCATCAGTTGATTCACCATGAAGAAAGTGAGCATGCCGCGCATTCCATAAAAACAAAATCGTTCCCACATTTCTGAAAAGAATAAATACCAAAGTTGCTTTGGATATTTTCCTTTGAAATCCTGAATTTGTTCTAAGGAAGGTTCGCTCATTCGTAAATTAAAAAGTGAAGATAATTATTAAGCGTTCGGTGAAGCGGTTTTACTTTCGCATAAAATATCAGCCGCGCGCTCAAGTTCAGAATCAAATTCACCAGCAGATTTTAATCCTGCATTTTTCAGCGCGAGAAGGTTTTCAGAAGAAGCATTGCTCATGTCTTCGCTTGCTCCTGCCAAATCAGGCATGAGGCGAATATAATTTTCAGGATAACCGACCGCATCAAAAATTTGCTGCAGCTGAAAATCCACCGTGTCGGAAACTCCGCTCATCATAATATCAATCACCGGTCGCGCCCACCCGGCAAGTCCCCAGTTTTTTGCTTTATCATATTCATAAGGAACTTTCACGGTTCCGGTTCCAACCGAGAGAATAAACATTTCGGAAGCAGAAGCCATTTTCTTTCCGCGCTTTTTCCTCTCCTCTATTCCGCTTTCAAAAATTTGCCTTGCTTCGGCATAGGCGCAGAGGGTGGGATTGTTAGCAAAAACTCCTCCATCCACCAAAGGAAATTTATTTCCGGCAAATGATTGCGCAAGCGATGGTTCAAAATAAGTTGGCGCAGCAGAAGTGGAACGCGCCACCTGCCGGAGAAGAAAATTATAATCCGGATTCTCTTTTGCTTTTCGCTGGCGGAAAAAAAAAGGAGTGCGCGCTTGAATATCGTAAGCAGTAATGATGCAATGTTTCAAGCATTGACTCAGTTTCAAATCATCAAAATATTTTTTTAAGTTTTCTTCGAGCGGAGATGCATCAAATTTTTCCCCAAGAATTCCATCAAACGATTCCACTTCCTTGAGAAAAGAACGGTTGAAAATTGCAGAACCATTTTTCAAATATAAATCCACCGCTTCTTCGGCAGCAAATTTTGCTTTTGTGACAGAAGCAGAAGAAATATCCGGTGCATTATATAATATAGAAAGAATTCCCCCGGTGCTCGTGCCTGCAATCAAATCAAAAAAATCTGAAATGCGGGCGTTGGAATTTCCGGATTTCTGTTGGAGTTTTTTCTCCAGTGAAATTAAAATTTGTCCGGGTAAAATTCCGCGAATGCCTCCGCCATCAATGGAAAGAATTTTAATGAGTTTCATTTTAAAAAAGGGAAAAATTATTCTACATCCACATAACCTGCTCCTCCATAAGCATACCGGTAATTTTTATAATAATATCTTGAAAATTTTTGCTTCACATTATTCAGAAGAAAAGCAAATCTTTCAATTTTATTATTGGCAACAACTTTATGGGCGAAATTAAGAGCGTCCATTGAGCCGCGGTCGGTATTGAGGATAAATAAATTTATGTCGGAATATTTCATCAGCACAAGTGCATCTGAAATAATTCCCAGCGGAGGAGAATCCATAATTATATAGTCGTAATTTTTTCTTCCGTATTCAATAATGGAAGGAAAATTTCCACTCACAATTAATTCGGAAGCATTGGGCGGTGCCGGGCCGGAAAGAATAACATCCATGTTTTCAATCTGTGTTTTCAAAATTGTTTCGGCAACAGTTGCTTTTCCGATGAGCACAGAACTGATTCCGCCACCGGGAGTCAATTGAAGTGCAGAATGAATTTTGGGTTTATGTAAATCCATTTCCATGAGCAAAACTTTTTTTCCTCCTTTGGCGAGAATAGTGCCGAGATTGATGGAGCAAAAAGTTTTTCCGGCAGAAGGACGATTGGAAGTAATTAAAATGATTTTGTTTTTGGCTTCCGGAGCAAGATAATCGAGATTTGTTCTTACTGAGCGGAATGCTTCAGTAACAAACGAACGCGGATTGGAATCCACAATAAGGTATGAATCTTTTGCTTCTTTTGAATGAAACACTTCGCCTACAATTGGCAATTGAGTGAGTTCGCGAAGTTCATCTACCGTTTTAATCTTTCCGAAGAAAGTAGTTCGGATAAATGCAATCAGCAGCGCAATTATAATAGCTGCCGACATGAATGAATAATAAATTTTATTCATGTTGGGTTTTACTACGCCAATTGAATGTGCGGATTCAATCACCGAGATATCGGAAATAATTCCTGCCTTGGCAATTACCGTTTCGGCTCTTTTTTGCAGCAGGTATAAATACATTTTATCATATACCTCCGCTTTCCGGTCAATGTTCATCATTTGGCGCTGATTGCTCGGCACCATTTTCAATTTGCTTTCATAAAATAAAATTTCATCGGCAACAGTATTTATTTTTTCATTCACTGCTTTTTCCAGATTAACCAGATATTTTAAAATATCGCTGCGAAGCAATTCTACTTTATATTCTAATTCCTTAACAACAGTACTTTTTTCGGTAGTCGTAAACATGGAACTATTAATCTGCACCTGATAATCGTATAAATCGCCAATGGCTTTTGTAAGATAGGCGTCATTGTTTTCCACATAAACCGAAGGAGGAAGCAATTCTTTGTTCATGTTCGAAGTGATATAATCTTTGAGATAGGTAACGGATTTCAATTGCATTTCATATTTTCTTTTCTGTACTTCAAAATCGGTCAGGTTCTGGTAATACATATCTTCCTCTTTACTGAGGTCGAGAATATTTTTTTGTTCCTTAAACTGAACCAGAATGTTTTCAATTGAATCCAAAATAGTAACCACTTCGTCTAATTGCCTGTCAATATAGGTAATGGTGTTTTCATTTATTTTGATTTGTGATTTAAGCGAATTGTCAATATATACTTTACAGAGTGTGTCCAAAAAAGCAACAGCATGCTCGGAACTGATATCTTCCATGGAAACTTCAAGAATGGCGGAGTACTCGAGATTTTCAACAGAGATAGCCGATTTATATTTATACATTAAGTTCTGCCGGTCATGAACTATAAATTGGTAAGTAATTTCTTTCAGCGAAGCAAGCGTTGATTTTGTTATTCCGGAAGATTTATTGATGGTGAAATAAAAATTATTATTGATAATCGGCTCTCCGAATTTCCGAACGAGCGTAGTTTCGCTGCCGTTTTCTTCATACGATAGTTCAAATGATTTTTCATCTTTGATTTTAAACGTGAAGGGCAGTTCATAATAGTTTGGCGAATACACCTGCGCTTCCACAAAAAAAGGATTGCCTGAAAAAACTTCTTTGGTTTGAATTCTTCCGACTATAAAATAAGAAACATCCAGTTTCAACTTTGCAATTACTTTCGAAAGCAAATCAATGGAAGTGAGCACGCGCTGCTGGTTTGCAATTTTTTCATAGCCGGTTCCGGTAATTCCCAAACCCTTGTAAAGTCCTTCCTGGTAAGAATAAGTTTCGTTATTTTCCAAAAGCACCTGCGCTTTCGAAGCATAAATTTTAGGGAGTTTATAGGAATAAAGATATGCTCCAATAATTGACAAAATAAAAAATACAAGAATGATATACCAATTTTCAGAAAGCAGGCGCCAAACCCTTTTCAGGTCTTTGATATCTATAATACTTGTATTTTTAACTTCTGCCACTATGAATTATAAGTGCGACAAATGTACAATAAATATAAGATGATTTTTTTCTCAACAACTATTATCGCTTAGAATTATGAGGGGAACGTTGTTGGAATTAATTTATTTTTCTCTGAAATTATTTACAAAAGGCAAACTGATTTTTGCACTTATATTCCTATTGCTTTTTATAGTTGGAATGATATGGGCGTACAGAGCCGATGCAAAAGTCAACCGGATGTATTATCAGAATGTCTGGAAAATTCTTGTAAGCATGATTCTGATTCTCGGAGCAATTTTTCTTCTCGTAAAACTTCTTCATTAAAAATTTTATTCTCCTTTGAAAACCGGCTTGCGTTTTTCCAGGAATGCTTTCACGCCTTCCTTGTAATCATACGAATTGCCTGCCTCCTGCTGAAGTTGTTCTTCCATTTGCAACTGGGTTTCCAAATCATTGAAGAGTCCGTTATTAAATAATCTTTTTGTTAAGCCCAAACCTTTTGTAGGCATGGCAGAAAGTTTTTGAGCAATGGCAAATGTTTCTTCCTGCAATTTTTCATCCGGAAAAACTTTCCAGATTAATCCGAACTCCATTGCCTGCTGCGCTTTTATTTTTTCAGCAAGCATCGCCAGTGCGGTGGCGCGCTGCAATCCCGCAAGGCGCGGAAGAAAAAAAGTTCCGGCACTGTCAGGTATCAAGCCAATGTTTGCAAACGATTGTACAAACGAAGCGCTCTCTGCTGCGCAAGTAATATCGCAGGCAAAAGCAATATTTGCTCCCGCTCCGGCAGCCACTCCGTTCACCGCACACACAACAGGTTTTTCAATGTTGCGTATTTTTTGAATGATGGGATTATAGGTTTCGCGCACGATGTCAGAAATTTTTACATCGGGAGAAATTGCTTCCTGCAAATCCTGCCCGGCAGAAAATGCTCTTCCCTCACCGGTAATGTAAACTGTGCGAATATTTTTATCGGAAGCGCAAGCATCAAGCGTGCTTTGCATTTGCTTTGCCATAGCGCGATTGAAACTGTTCAGCGTTTCAGGACGGTTCAGAATTATTTTTCCTACTGCACCTTCGATGGAAAACTTTATAAATTCGTCTGACATAATGAATATTTTTAATGCTTGGTGTTGCTAAAATATTAAATATTACCTGTTACCTATTATTTATCTTCGTGTATTCATTCTCACCGAAAGAAAACATGCACAGTCAAATCCGTTATGTCGCGCTCGGAGATTCGTACACGATTTGTGAAGGCGCATCGTGGGAAGAATCATGGCCTGTGCTTCTCACAAAGCGCTTAAGTGAAAATGGAATTCCAATTAAACTTATTGCTAATCCTTCGCGCACCGGATATACAACCCAGGATTTGATTTACGATGAACTCCCGACTTTTGACGCTTCAGCACCCAACTTCGCTACGCTGCTCATTGGCGTGAATGATTGGGTGCAAAAAGTGGACGAGGAAAAATTTCATTCTAATCTTATTTTTATTCTCGACCATGTACAAAAAAAAGTGGGAAGCAAATTAGTACTGATTACCATTCCTGATTTCAGCATTTCGCCCGAAGGACCAAAATATTCTAACGGAAGAAACATTGCCGATGGCTTGCAAGAGTTCAACGCCATTATTAAGAGCGAAGCGGAGAAAAGAAAATTACTATGCGTGGATATTTTTGCGGTATCACAGCAAATGAAAAACAATCCTGAATTGATTTCAAAAGATAATCTTCATCCTTCTGCAAAAGAATATGCGCTGTGGGAAAATTTAATTTACCCGGTGGCGTACGGAGCGTTGAAATAATAATTTCATTTCACCAGTTCGCTGATAATATTTTCAGCCGAAACATTTTCGGCTTCGGCTTTGTAGTTGCGCACAATGCGATGGCGCAAAATAGCGGGAGCCACTGCGCGCACATCTTCCATATCAGGCGAATATTTTCCGTGAATCACCGCATTTGCTTTTGCACCCAGAATTAAATACTGCGAAGCGCGAGGCCCAGCACCCCACGAAATATATTGCTTCACTATGGGAGGCACACCGGCATTTTCAGGGCGCGTGCTGGATGCAAGATGCACTGCGTATTGCAAAAGATTTTCTGTAACCGGCACCCTGCGGATCAATTCCTGGAAGTAAGAAATTTCTTCTGCGCTTAAAATAATTTTGAGTTCGGCTTGGTCATCCGAAGTGGTTGCCTTCACCACTTTCACTTCTTCTTCAAACTTCGGATAGGTGAGCCACACATTGAACATGAAGCGGTCTAACTGCGCTTCAGGAAGCGGATACGTTCCTTCCTGCTCAATGGGGTTTTGCGTAGCAAGAACAAAAAACGGATTTCCCAATTCATATCTTTTTCCGGCAGTGGTTACCGCGCGCTCCTGCATGGCTTCGAGCAGTGCCGCCTGTGTTTTGGGCGGAGTGCGGTTTATTTCATCGGCAAGAATTATGTTGGCGAAGAGAGGACCTTTCAGAAATTTGAAATGGCGGCTCTCATCGAGGATTTCGGTTCCGATAATATCGGAGGGCATTAAATCGGGCGTGAACTGAATGCGGCTGTACTGCAAACCCAGCACGCGCGAAATGGTATTCACCAAAAGTGTTTTTGCCAAGCCCGGAACTCCCACGAGCAGGCAATGACCTTTACTGAGAATACAAATCAAAACATCTTCCACCACTTCGTGCTGCCCCACAATCACTTTTCCGATTTCGGCAGTGAGTTCTTTGTATTTATCGCGAAGCGCGTTTACGGCTTCAACATCATCTTTGAAATTCATTGCATCCATTTATTTTCAAAACTACAATTTTTGTATTCATCATTAATATGTACATACGTGGTGGCGACTTTTTTCTTAATCCACTTGTCGGTTATTTTTTGTTTCTTTTCCGCGAGGGCTTCGTCCTGAATTTTCTGGTAATCGTCTTTCAGGTTTGCGCGGTGCGGCTCGGTGCGGCTTTTCACAAACAACACGTGATACGATTGCTTTCCGTCTTTTCCCTGCGAAAGAATGGGCTGGGAGAGTTCGCCTGTTTTTAATTTATCAATGGTGAAAACAAGGTTCGGGTCAATCTGGCTGAGTTGGTCCATTTCAAACTTTGTGGTGCCGGTGTACGGATTATTAATGAGACCTCCGTTATGTTTTGTTTCTTCATCATCCGAAAAACGAGAAGCCGCTTCGGTGAGCGAAATGGAATCCTTGTGCACCAAATCGGAAATGCTGTCGAGAAATGTTTTTGCTTTTTTCAAATCGTCTGCCGATGGCTGCGGAATAATGAGAATGTGGCGCACATCCATTTCGTCTCCCCTCCTTTCTTCCACCATTAATATATGATAGCCGTATTCCGTTTCGAATACTTCGGAAATATCTTTCTCTTTTATTTTAAATGCCACCGCATCAAACTCAGGCACAAAACTTCCGCGCTGAATATTTTTATACAAGCCGCCTTGTGGTGCCGAGCCCGGGTCCATGGAATAAAGAATAGCGGAAGTTGCAAAGTCCTTTTTTCCATTGAGAATATCTTTTCTTATTTCTTCTATTTTCTCCTTCGCATATTTTTTCAGTTCCGGATTCACACGGGGGCTGCGCGTAATGTGCCCTACTTCTATTTCGGCATTAATCAGCGGAATGCTGTCAATTGGAATGGAATTAAAAAACTCTTTCACTTCAGCAGGAGAAATGGTGATGCCATCGGTTATTTTCGATTGCATTTTCTGCACAAGCATCACATCTTTCAAATCATCTTTGAATTCCGCTTTGAACCTGTCCACGCTCTTGCCGTAAAAATTTTCAAACGCTTTCACCGAGCCGAACTGGTTGATGTAATAGCGCAAACGCTTATCCAATTCATCCTCCACCTGGTCATCGGAAACGGTTAAACTATCGTGATGCGCCTGCGCGAGCAACAATTTCTGGTAAAGCAAATCTTCGAGCGCGGAGCAGCGGTCAAACTTGGTGGAATCCATTTTTGCCTGTGTGCGTTTTGATTCCACATCGCTTTGCAGAATGGGGCTTGCACCCACGAGGGCTACTACGCCATCAAGAACTTTGGGCTGAGAAAAAGCATGAACAGAAAAACAAATGACTAATGACAAATGACTAATGGCTAATCGGTGAAATCTTTTTCTCATCGGTGTAATCTAAAATATGTCGAATGATTTATTCTGCACGGCTTCGTTGTAAATATCCTCACGCATTTTTTTAATCAAATCCACTTTCCGTTTATTTAAAATAATGTTCCTGATATTTTCTTTCTCAAACGAAAGCGGAGACGTGCTGTTCTTGGTCATGAATCCTTTTATATTCATAAAATAATTGTAGGCGGAATCCTGCGTTTCAATGATGCGGTTATTCTGAAGGAATTGTTCCTTATCATACATCTTGATTGGAATTTCCTTGAGCACATCATCAAACAGCAGCCAGTTGTTTTCATCCAGGTAAAAATTGGCAGCATACTGAAAACAATAACTGTTCAGCAAATCTTTGCTCTTTGCATCGGTAGCTTTATACCATTCTTTCACTTTGTCCATCTTGGGCGCTTTCTTGCTCACCTTAACGTAAATCACTTTGATAATATTGTCTTTCAACTCAAAGTTACTTTTATTTTTTTCATAATAGTTTGCAATCTCTTCATCGCTCACAAGGGTATCCAACTTCTGCTTCACCAGTTCGCTTTCGTATTGATAGGTGATGAGCGATTTGCGGTAGTCCTCCACCATCTTGTCAAACTTTTTTTTGTCTTCAGTGAGGTTGTTCTCCGCTTTCTGAAGCAAAAGTTTTTCGTGAATCCATTCATTGATGAACTTTTTAACTTTCTCCGCGCTGTCTTTTTCTCCGCTGAGTGCCGCTTCTTTTATATCGGAAGGAAAAAGATACGAATCACCAACGCGCGCAAGCGGCTTTTCTTTGAAGTTAGAAGAATTATTTCCGCAGGAAGAGAGAAGAAAAACCAAAAGAGGAATGATGGAATGATGGAATGATGGAATATTATTCACATTCTTCCAGTATTCCAACATTCCAATCTTCCATTGTATTTACTGAATGGCATCAAAGACCTTTTTATCAATGGTAACCGGATATTTTTTCTTCAGCGAATCAATCCAGTCCTTTTCAAGGAACGATTGATACTCGCTCGTTACCAAGCCGCGCGCTTCCATATAGGATTTGGGAGTTGGCTTTACAATTTTGCGTACGTTGGCGAAAACAATTTTTCCTCCTTTGCCGTTTTCGTTTGCCGTAATGCCGGGCGCCCAGTTTTTATCCAGCATAGCGTTATCGCCTTTCAGGTAAAGTTTGCTTTCAAGCGAAACGTTAATCACAGTGTCTTTATTCAGCGCGAGAATATCTTTGTCGGTTTTATTTGCCTTGAGCATTTGCTTCACCTGCGCGCCCACTTTTTCATTCTTCACAGTGTAAATGGAAGCATCAAGGCGGTCCTCCCACATGAAATGGTCTTTGCGCTTTTCGTAATACTCTTTTGCGCCCGTGGTATCTTTGATTGCTTTTGACCAAACTTTCTGGTCGGTGAGGTTGAAGAGAAGAATTCCATCGCGGTATTCATCCATCAGCAGTTTGAACTCGCTGTGTTCTTTTTCCAGGTTGTTCTCCAGCGTGTTCATCACGGTTTCATCCACGAACGGCTTGTAAAGCGCATCGCCCATTTTCTTGGGAGAAACTTTTCCCGCGCTGCGGTGATTTTTCTCTATGTACTTTGCAAAGTCCTGCTGCGTGTAGGTTTGAGCGTTGATGGTGAACATGGGCTTGGTGAGCGCTTTTGCTTTATCTGCTTTCCACTGCCCCGTGAGTATGGTGGAATCAAGCACCGCAGAGAAGTCAGAAATATTTTTCGGCATGGTCTCTTTGAAATTATATTTCGTTTTCATTTTGGCAATCATCATGTCTTTGGCAAGATTGGCGCGCGGGTCTTTCTGCACTTTCATTTTCAATTCTGATTTAAGGGAATCGAACGGAGGCAAATCGCGCGCGTCAATTCTTTTAATCAGATGCCAGCCGAATTTTGTCATCACCGGCTCGGAAACCTGATTGTTGCTGCTCAACTTGAATGCGGCATCTTTGAAATCGGGAGGAAAGTTGGCACTCGGAGAAAGCCAGCCGATGTCTCCTCCTTTGCGCCCGCTCTCTTTATGGTCGGAAAGTTTTTTGGCGAGTTCTTCAAAGTTCTCTCCTTTCTTGATTAAGCCGGAAAGAGAATCAATCTTCATATGAAGTTGAACCGAGTCCTGATGCTTCATGTTTTTTTTGAAGAAGAGCATGATGTGTTCGAGGTGGAGTTCTTTATGCGCGCGCTTGTCGGTAACCATAATTAAATGATAACCCATTGGCGAGCGAACGGGACCATACGCTTCTCCCTGCTTTGCCTTGTAGGCGGCATTTTCATATTCATAAGGATAACCCTGCGTGATGCCGGAGAGATAGCCCACATCTCCTCCGTTTGTTTTGGAGCCGTGGTCGGAAACAACTTTTGCCACCGAAGCGAAATCATGCGCCTTGAGTTTGAACATCATCTTCATCGGATTTATTTTGTTGAACGCGGCAAGCGTATCTTTTGGCGGAGAGGTTTTTGAAATGTTCAGATTCTTTTTCACCAGGTCTTCGTATTTCTTCAAGCCCGCAGCATTTGCTTTTCCATTAATAAAATCTTTGATGAGCATAATGCGCGTGTATGCTTCCGCAGTATCCTCTTCGGCTTTGGCGAGAATGTGGCTGGTGCGGATATCCCACTTCATGCGCTCGTATGCTTCTTTCACCATGTTGTCAATGGCATCTTTTTCGGTGAGGTAAGGCGCGGCAAGCGTTTTGCGGTAGCCGGCTAATTCATCTTTGAATGCTTTGGTGGTGTCGAGCCCGAGTTCTTTGGCTTCTTTCACTTTCAGGCGGAAGATGGTGTATAAATCCAGGTATTCTTCCATGGCTTTTTTATCTCTGCCCGAAGCATCTTTGCTGTTGTTCTTTTTATATACGGAAAGGAATTCATCCACCGTAATTTTATCATTGCCGATGGTCATCAGTGTGGCATCTTTGTTTGCGGGCTGAGCCGAACAGTCGGCAGTAGGCAGTTGGCAGTTGGCAGATAGTATACAAACTGCAAATAAAAAATTGAATTTGGTTTTCATGGAAAAGATGTTTAGTGATTTACGAGCGGCAAATTTAATATTCTTTTAATATGTACGGATAGCGAATGTTCTGCGAATCTGTCCGATGGAATACGGCACCGCTCCGACAAGTCGGAGACGAGTTAACTTTGTGCGGAGCAGTTGGCAGTTGGCAGTTGGCAAAGGAAAATGCAAATACAGAACAACCGAACAACCGAACAATCGAACAACCGAACAGGGCTGTTGTAAACCTTCAAGGTTTTCAAAACCTTGAAGGTTTGAATGTGTGGCGCGGTTGCGCGCCATTCGTACTTCTGCATTTTGGTTTTCATTTGTTACTTTGGCATTTTCGCTTTCAGCCGCGCAATTTCTTTTGCAATCCACTTCTCCGTTGGCATCATGCACTTTTGAATGCGCGCGGCA
>JACQAL010000046.1 GCA_016195025.1 Bacteroidota bacterium
ATCGTGGAAGTTTCTTCTTCAGGTTTGAAAAAAGAAATCACGCGCATTCTGAAAGACAAAGGATACATTCTCGACTATAAGGTTGAAGAAAATCCTGTTCAGGATAAAATTAAAATCGCTTTGAAATATCATCCTGCAACCAAGCAATCCGCAATTAAAAAAATTCAGCGTGCAAGCCGCCCCGGGCTGAGAAAATTTTCCTCCGTGGAAGATATGCCGCGCGTATTGAGCGGGCTTGGAATAGCAATCGTTTCCACTTCCAAAGGAGTGATGACAGATAAAGAAGCGCGCAAGATGAATGTCGGAGGCGAAGTAATTTGTTACGTTCATTAATAAAATAAATTTCAGAAAATGTCACGCATAGGAAAACAACCGATAATCATCCCGCAGGGAGTTACTGTTACAGTGAACAAAGCAAACGTTACTGTGAAAGGAAAAGTTGGTGAACTCAGCCAGGCAGTTGACCCTGATATCACCGTGAAAGTTGATGGCAGCAATGTTGTGCTCGAGCGCCCAACCGAACAAAAACGCCACAAGGCAATGCACGGAATGTATCGTTCACTCATTGCGAATATGATTAAAGGCGTGAGCGAAGGATATAAATTGCAGCAGGAAGTTGTTGGCGTGGGTTACAAAGCTTCACACAAAGGACAGCAATTGGATTTAGTGGTTGGATTTTCTCACCACGTAATTTTTGAATTGCCGAAAGAAATAAAACTGGAAACAAAAACTGAGAAAGGAAGCAACCCAACCATCATTATGCAAAGTGCCGACAAGCAATTGCTCGGACAGGTTGCGGCAAAAATCCGTTCCATCCGCGCGCCTGAACCTTATAAAGGAAAAGGTATCAAGTTCACTGGAGAACAATTAAGAAGAAAAGCAGGAAAGCAAGCAGCAACTGCAGCAAAATAATTTTAAACTGAAAGAAAATGAAATCGAGAAATTTCAGACGACTGAAAATCAAAAAAAGAATCCGCAGTAAAATAAACGGAACAACTTCGCGCCCGCGCTTAACTGTTTTCAGAAGCAACAGCGAAATTTATGCGCAGTTGGTGGATGATTCCATAGGGAAAACCATCACCACCGTTTCGTCTGTTGGAAAAAAAGACGCGCGCGTGAAAGGAACAAAATCAGACAAAGCAAAATCAGTGGGAACTGCAATTGCAAAATGGGCGGTGGAAAAAGGAATCCAGGAAGTTGTGTTCGACCGCAACGGATACCTCTATCACGGCAGAATAAAAGCAGTGGCTGAAGGAGCACGCGAAGGCGGATTAAAATTCTAAAACGAAAAGTACAATGTATCATGTACAAAGTACAAAGAGAAAAACAAAAAATAAAAATTCATAATACATAATACTTCATACTTAATACTTGTATTAAATGGCAAAAGAAACTGTAAAACGCGTTAAGTCAAGCGAAATAGAATTGAAAGAACGCCTCGTGGCTGTGAACCGCGTAGTGAAAACTACAAAAGGCGGACGCACTTTTTCTTTCTCTGCGATTGTTGTCGTGGGAAATGGAAAGGGAGTTGTTGGTTACGGCCTCGGAAAATCACGAGAGGTGACCGATTCAATTTCAAAAGGAGTTGATGACGCAAAAAAGAATTTGGTGAAAGTTCCTCTTAACAAAGGAACCGTTCCACATCTTCAATACGGAAAATATGGCGGCTCAAGAATTTTTTTGAAGCCGGCTTCTCACGGAACGGGTGTTATTGCCGGAGGCGCTATGCGCGCGGTGCTTGAGAGCGCTGGCGTTACTGACGTGCTTGCAAAATCGCAGGGCTCTTCTAACCCGCACAACGTGGTGAAGGCAACAATGGATGCTCTTCTGAAAATGAGAGATGCAGTTACAGTTGCGCAACAGCGCGGAGTATCACTTAAGAAAGTATTCGAAGGATAACATTATAAAAGAAAAAAATGGAATTACATAATTTAAAACCGGCAAGAGGTTCTGTAAGAGGAAAAAATAAACGTCTCGGTCGCGGACAAGGTTCGGGAAAAGGCGGAACATCCGGAAAAGGACATAAAGGTCAGCAGTCCGATAGCGGATATAATAAAAGACGCGGACACGAAGGCGGACAAATGCCTTTACAAAGACGCTTGCCGAAATTCGGCTTCACAAATATTTTCAGAAAAGAATTTCACGGAATAAATTTAGAAACATTACAACGTTTATCTGAAGAAAAAAAAATCACATCGTTTGATTTGGAAACATTTGTTTCAAACGGATTGGTTTCAAAAAGAAAACTTGTAAAAATTTTAGGCAAAGGAGAACTGAAAGTAAAACTCGATGTGAAAGCGCATGCTTTCTCTGCTTCTGCAAAAGCGGCAATTGAAGGAAAAGGAGGAAAAGCAGAAGTTGTAAAAGCATAAAATCATCTATGAAGAATCTGATTCAGACCATAAAAAATATTTTTGCGATTGAAGATTTGCGTTTCCGTATTTTCTACACGCTGGGGTTTATTCTCATTTATCGCCTTGGTTCATATGTGATGCTTCCGGGAGTAAATGCGCAGGCGCTTCATGCGAAAGGGCAAGCCGAAGGTCTCGCAGGTTTGATTAATATGTTCGCGGGCGGAGCATTTTCACGCGCTTCCATTTTCGCGCTGGGAATCATGCCTTACATCTCTGCGTCAATCGTTGTGCAGCTTTTAACAATGGCATTCCCCTACTTTCAGCGCATGCAGAAAGAAGGCGAAAGCGGAAGAAAAAGAATTAATCAGTACACGCGGTTTCTCACAGTAATAATCACCACCATGCAGGCGCCCGGATTTATTTCTTCGCAGTTGACAAGTTATGCGGGAGTTGTTGCCGACCCATCGAAGTTGTGGTGGATTACAACCGTAATTATTTTAGTTGCCGGAACAATTTTCGTAATGTGGCTCGGAGAAAGAATTACCGACCGCGGTTTAGGAAATGGAATTTCCCTTCTCATCATGATTGGAATTGTTGCCGACCTTCCCTTCGCATTTGTTTCTGAATTTGCTTCGCGCATGGAAGCAAAAGGCGGTGGATTGATTATGCTGCTGCTCGAATTAGTTTTCTTGCTCTTCATTATTATAGGTTCAATTCTTTTGGTACAAGGAACAAGAAAAATTCCTGTACAGTTCGCAAAAAAAATTGTGGGCAACCGTCAATACGGTGGAGTTCGCCAATACATTCCTCTCAAGGTAAATGCTGCCGGAGTTATGCCAATTATTTTCGCACAGGCAATTATGTTTATTCCGATTACGCTTGCGGGCTTCGCTTCTTCCGATAAGTTAAGCGGAATTATCGGCACGCTTTCTAATCATAACGGGTTTACTTATAATATGATTTTTGCTTTCCTGATTATTGTGTTCACTTATTTCTATACGGCAATCATGGTGAACCCAACGCAGATGGCAGACGATATGAAACGCAACGGAGGATTTATTCCCGGAGTGAAACCCGGAAAACAAACCGCAAACTTTATTGACGATGTGATGTCGAAAATAACTTTGCCCGGCTCACTCTTTCTTGCGCTGGTTGCAATCACTCCTGCCCTTGCAAGAAATTTTTTTGGAGTATCTGATTCCTTCGCGCGGTTTTTCGGAGGAACATCTTTGCTGATTCTTGTGGGAGTAATGTTGGATACGCTTCAGCAAATTGAAAGTCATTTATTGATGCGGCACTACGATGGATTAATGAAATCGGGAAGAATAAAAGGAAGGACTTCGATGAGCATGGCTACAGCATAATGCTAATATACTAATGAAAACAAATGATACCAATAATACAAATGATACGAATGACAACTATTCGTATGATTCGTTTCATTAGTATCAATTCGTATATTAGCATTTAAGTGAGATGGGAAAAATATATTTGAAAACGGATGAGGAGATCGAATTGATTCGTGAAAGTTGTTTACTGGTTTCGAAAACGATTGCAGAAGTTGGAAAAAATATTAGGGAAGGAGTTAGCACGATAGCACTTGATAAAATAGCCGAAGAGTTCATACGGGATAACGGAGCAACGCCCGCGTTTAAGGGCTACAGGAAGGAAAGATTGGTCTTTGATTATACGTTGTGTGTTTCGGTAAATGAACAGGTGGTTCACGGAGTGCCCAATAATTACGTTCTTAAAAATAGCGACATAGTATCGGTAGATTGCGGAGTTTTGAAAAATGGATTCTACGGAGATTCGGCTTATACTTTTTCCGTTGGAGAAATTTCTGAGGAAGTAAAGCAGTTACTAAAAGTGACAAAAGAATCTCTCTACAAAGGAATCGAAAACGCGGTGGCTGGAAAAAGAGTCGGAGACATCAGCAGCGCGGTGGAAGAACACGTAAGCAAATACGGATACGGAATCGTTCGGGAATTGGTCGGGCACGGAATCGGGAGAAGTTTGCACGAAGCGCCTGAAGTTCCCAACTACGGAAAGCGCGGAAGCGGAATTAAAATGGAAGAAGGACTTGTAATTGCAATCGAACCGATGATAAATTTAGGAAGACGCGATGTGAAAACAGAAAGAGACGGATGGACGGTTTCGACAATAGATAAAAAACCATCCGCACATTTTGAGCACACAGTAGCAGTAAAAAAAAATAAAGCGGAAGTGTTGACAACGTTTGAGTTTATAGAAAAAGAAATAAAAACTAAAATAGAAACAGTAACAAATGAATAAAGGAAGAATGAAATAATGGAAGATTGGAAGAAGGGCTGTTCCCAATCTTCCAACCATCCAACATTCCAACCTTCCATTGAATCTTATGGCGAAACAGTCGTTGATTGAACAAGACGGAACCATTACAGAAGCATTATCGAATGCGATGTTCCGTGTTCAATTGGAAAACGGCCACATCATTACGGCACATATTTCGGGAAAGATGCGTATGCACTACATCAAACTTCTTCCCGGTGATAAAGTGAAACTGGAAATGTCGCCCTACGATTTAACAAAAGGAAGAATAACATTTAGATACAAGTAGGCAGTTGGCAATTGGCAGTAGGCAAAAAATACAAAGACAAACAGTAAACAAATAGACAAAACACACAAAGAAAAACAAACACAGATTAGTACATTAGTACTGATTAGTAAATTAGTAGATAATATGAGAATCAGAACATCCATTAAAAAAAGAAGCATTGACGACAAAATCGTTCGCAGAAAAGGCAAACTCTATGTCATCAACAAAAAAAATCCAAAGCATAAACAAAGACAGGGATAAGATACCCCGTCCCTAAAGGGAGAAAAAACAAAAAGAAAAATGAGAAACAATAAATAATAAAAATAAAAGTCCCTTCACCCTTTAGGGTTGGGGCAAAACAAACAATGGCACGTATATCAGGAATTGACCTTCCAAAAAACAAACGCGGAGAAATCGGCCTTACCTATATATATGGTATCGGCAGAAGCACCGCACGCAGAATTCTGAAAGAAGCAGGCGTGAACTTCGATAAAAAAGTTCAGGACTGGAACGACTCAGACCTTACAAAGATCCGCGGAATCATTACCGACAAAATTAAAGTGGAAGGCACACTTCGTTCAGAAACGCAATTAAACATCAAGCGTTTGATTGACATCGGAACCTATCGCGGTTCGCGGCACAAAACCGGTGCTCCTGTTCGCGGACAGCGCACGCGTTCAAATGCGCGCACAAGAAAAGGAAGAAGAAAAACAATTGCAAATAAAAAAATAGCACCGTCTAAAGGCTAAAACAAAAACAAACCCTGATTAGTACATTAGTACCGATTAGTAATTTAGTAGATAAACATGGCTGAAGAAAAAAAACCACAACAGGAAAAAACACAAGGCGCAGCACCGGCAGAAGCAGGGAAACCTGTTAAGGCGAAAAAAAGAACCGTAAAGGTTGATGCCATTGGTGAAGCGCACATCAATGCAACGTTCAACAACATCATTGTTACGCTCACCAACCTGAAAGGACAGACGGTTGCCTGGTCATCCGCAGGTAAAATGGGATTCCGCGGTTCAAAGAAAAACACTCCGTATGCTGCAACAGTTGCATCGTCTGATGCAGCGCGTGTTGCGTATGAAGCGGGCTTAAGAAAAGTAAAAGTATATATCAACGGTCCCGGTGGCGGAAGAGAAGCCGCTATGCGCGCGCTGTACACAAACAAAATTGAGATTACAGAAATTGTGGACTTAACTCCCGTTCCGCATAACGGTTGCCGCCCACCAAAGAAACGAAGAGTATAATATTGATTACTGATAACTGATTATTGATTATTAAATGACAACCCAAGAATTAAAAAACAGAACCAAGACTTTCTCGCATCGTTGCGTTAAGTTGGCTTTATCTATGAGTAATTCATTTTTAGAAAATCATATCAGAGGACAACTAATAAGAGCTTCTACCTCCGTTGCTGCAAATTATCGCGCAGCATGTTTGGCTCATTCAAAGAAAAGTTTCTCATCAAAATTAAGCATTGTGATTGAAGAAACAGACGAGTCTTGTTTTTGGATGGAATTTCTTATAGAGGAAAATCTCATGAAAGAAAACATGGCTGCTCCTTTAATCAAAGAATCGAATGAACTTTTAGCAATATTTATTTCATCAAGAAAAACAATTCAAGTTAGTAGTAACAAACAAATACGAACTAATCAATCATCAATAATAAATAATCAATTGTAAATGGCACGATACACAGGACCCAAACAACGCATCAACAGAAAATTCGCTGAACCTATTCTTGGCGGAAACGGAAAAACGCTGGAGAAAAAAGCATATCCTCCGGGAATGCACGGCATGACAAAGAAACGCGGAAAGAAATCCGAGTATGCCGGTCAGTTAGCTGAAAAGCAGAAAGCGAAATATACCTACGGCATTCTTGAGCGCCAGTTCGAAAATACGTTTGAACGCGCTGCACGAGCGAAAGGCGTAACAGGCGAAGTGCTTCTTCAACTTCTCGAATCGCGTTTGGACAACGTGGTGTACAGAATGAATCTTGCATCTACGCGCAGAGGCGCACGCCAGTTGGTTTCTCACAAGCATATTACTGTGAATGGAAACGTGGTAAACATTCCTTCTTACACAGTGAAGCCGGGAGATTTGATTGGAGTGAGAGAGCGTTCAAAAGATATGGACCCCATCCGGAATTCTCTTGCAGGTTCATCCGTGAAATATCAATGGCTTGAGTTCGACCAGAATCTCATGCAGGGAAAATTCATGGCGCTTCCTGAACGAACACAAATTCCTGAGAACATCAAAGAACAATTAATAGTGGAATTGTACTCAAAATAAAATGCGTCATAAAATAAGCGTAATGCCAATATACTAATGCGTACTAATGAAACTAATTATACTAATAACAGCCATTAGTATTATTCGATATTTGTATCATTAGTATCAATTAGTATATTGGCATTTTAATCAATAGCATATTAGCATTGTACTCAAAACATAAACCAGAAACCTAAACACAACAAACACTATGGCAATATTAACATTCCAGAAACCCGACAAAGTGATTATGATTCACTCAACCGACACAGAAGGACAATTTGAATTTCGTCCGCTTGAGCCGGGCTACGGTGTTACTGTCGGAAACGCGCTCCGCAGAATTCTTCTCTCTTCCCTCGAAGGACACGCCATTACCGGCATCCGCATTGAAGGAGTTGACCATGAATTCTCCACCATCAAAGGAATTGTGGAAGACGTTACCGAAATCGTTTTGAACCTGAAACAAGTTCGTTTCAAAAAACAAATTGAAGGAGTTGACAACGAAAAAATAACTATCTCTCTCATCGGAAAAGACCATTTCACCGCAGGTGATATCGGAAAATCCACCTCTGCATTCCAGGTGTTGAATCCCGACCACGTGATTTGCACGATGGACGGAAACGCAAAAGCGAAAATCGAAATCACAATTGACAAAGGGCGCGGATACGTTCCTGCGGAAGAAAACAAACCACTGAACTCACCTGTCGGATACATCCCGATTGATTCCATCTTCACTCCTATCCGCCACGTGAAATATACGATTGAAAATTTCCGCGTGGAACAAAAAACTGACTACGAAAAATTAATCGTTGATATAAAGAGTGACGGAAGCGTTCACCCGAAAGAAGCGCTGAAGGAAGCGGCAAAAATTCTGATTCATCACTTCATGCTCTTCTCCGATGAAAAAATTACGTTGGATACAGAAGAAAAAACCAAAGAACAGGATTTTGACGAACACGCACTTCACATCCGCCAGTTATTGAAAACAAAACTGGCTGATATGGATTTATCCGTTCGCGCATTAAACTGTTTGAAAGCAGCAGATGTGGAAACGCTTGCTGACCTGGTTTCCTTCAATAAAATGGATTTGCTTAAGTTCCGCAACTTCGGAAAGAAATCTCTTGCTGAATTGGAAGAACTCGTGCAAAACAAAGGACTCCATTTCGGAATGGACGTTGCGAAATACGGATTCATAAAAGAAAGAGGAAGTTTAAACTAAGGTATAAGGTATAAGGTATAAGGTATAGGGGAACAGCCCCGCTCACCTTATACCCTATCCCCTATTCCTCTATACCCAACAACAATGAGACACGGTAAAAAAATAAATCACCTCTCGCGCAAAGCGCCTCACAGGCACGCAATGCTGTCGAACATGGCGGCATCGCTGATTCAGCACAAGCGCATTAACACAACGCTTGCAAAAGCAAAAGCGCTCAAGAAATATTTTGAGCCGCTTGTTACACGCGCTAAAACAGATACCACGCATTCACGCAGAATTGCATTCCGCTATTTGCAGAACAAAGATGCAGTTGCTGCACTCTTCCGCGATGTGGCGCCCAAGGTGGGAGAACGCGCAGGCGGCTACACGCGCATTCTTAAAACCGGATTCCGCACGGGAGACAATGCTGATACTTGCCTGATTGAACTCGTTGACTTTAATGAAAACATGCTCAAAGCAGCTACGGAACAAAAAGCTCCTGCAAAGAAAACACGCAGAAGCAGAGGAAAAAAGTCAGAAGTGAAAAGTGAGAAGCCGGAAGAAACAACAACTGAAGAAACAAATCCGGAACAAAAGAGTGAATAATTTTTTAATAAAATCTTTCTTCTAATAGAAAAGGATGGAGTAAATTTGCTCCATCTTTTTTTTTATATTTAACATAAGCAATGAAATATAAAGCGAAGAAACCCGCCATACTCCTGCTGCAAGACGGAAAAGTTTTTCATGGCAAAGCAGCCGGAAAGATTGAAACTGCTGCCGGAGAAATTTGTTTCAACACCGGCATGACCGGCTACCAGGAAATTTTTACAGACCCTTCTTACTTCGGGCAGTTGCTTATCACCACGCATGTTCACATAGGCAATTACGGAATTCATTCCGCAGAAGTGGAATCGGAAAGCGTGAAGATTGCAGGATTGATTTGCAAAAGTTTTAATGTGGAATACTCGCGCAAGGACGCAATGGAATCCATACAGGATTATTTTGAAGAACAAAACATAGTTGCTATATCTGACGTGGATACGCGCGCCATCGTGCGCTATATCCGAAGCAAAGGCGCGATGAATGCTGTTATCTCCTCTGAGATTACCGATGTAAAAGAACTGAAAAAAATTCTCGCCAAAGTTCCTTCGATGGAAGGGCTTGAACTTTCCTCTAAAGTTTCCGCCAAAAAATCCTACCTGCTTGGAAACCCCCATGCGAAATTCAAAGTTGCCGCACTTGATTTAGGCGTGAAGAAAAATATCCTGCGCTGCCTGAACGAACGTGACTGCTATGTGCAGGTTTTCCCGATGGGAACTAAATCTTCTGAAATACTAAAAACAAATCCTGACGGGCTTTTTATTTCCAACGGGCCGGGTGACCCTGCCGCCATGCCGCATGTGGTAGAAACAATTTCTGAACTCATTGAAAGCAATATTCCCATGTTCGGCATCTGCCTCGGGCACCAGGTAATTTCTCTTGCCAATGGAATTAAAACCTACAAGATGTTCAACGGGCACAGGGGAATTAATCACCCCGTAAAAAATCTGATTACCGGAAAAGATGAAGTTACTTCGCAGAATCATGGGTTTGCGGTGGATGAAAAAGAAGCAAAGAAAAATAAAAACATGGAAGTAACTCATCTGAATTTGAACGATGGAACAATAGAAGGCATTCGCATGAAACATAAGCCCGTGTTTTGTGTGCAATATCATCCTGAAGCATCTGCAGGCCCTCACGACTCGCGCTATTTGTTTGATGATTTTGTGAATCTGATGCAACGGAAAAAAAATTTCCTAAAGAAGCAAAAGAGTAAGGCGGAAGCGTGAGAATAAAAATTGCTCTGCTGGCTGCGCCATTCACGCAGTGTTCCGAAGCGGAGATACTGCTTCGACAAAACTCACCCCTCTTTCCCCTCTCTACTTGGTAGATAGGGGATGAAAGGGGAGAGTAATTAATCGGTGATTACTAATTTACCTGTTGCCGGACTCACCCCTCTTTCCCCTCTCTACTTGGTAGAGAGGGGATGAAAGGGGAGAGTAATTAATCGGTGATTACTAATTTGCCTGTTGCCGGACTCACCCCTCTTTCCCCTCTCTACTTGGTAGAGAGGGGATGAAAGGGGAGAGTTATTTGTCGGTGATTACTAATTTGTCTACTGCGATGGTTTTGTTTTCTTCTGTCAGCCGAACGAAATACAGTCCGCTTGCGAGATTGTCGCGGGAGAAAACAACTGTCCGCCCGTTGATATTTTTTATTTGTTTAACTGTCTGCCCGAAA
>JACQAL010000047.1 GCA_016195025.1 Bacteroidota bacterium
AAGTTTGCGCTTTTGCGCGCCTATTCCATAGGGAAAACCAAAGGCGCTGACGATTACGAAAAAGCATTGCAGGGTGTGATGGCAAAATATCCGAAAGACCCCGCCAAGGCAAAAGCGCAGGAACTGTTAGACCACCTGAAAAAAATGAAAGAAGCCCCTGTTGATACTTCCGCGAAAAAAGACACCGTGAAACAATCGCCCTATGCGTATAAAGACAGCGCGGAACATTACTGCATCATTATTCTTCCGGCAAAAAAAATGAACGCGGAAGATTTTAAAATCCGCGTTTCAAATTTCAACGCGGAATATTTCCGCAACAGCGATTTGAACGTGAGCAATGTGTTATTAGACATGGAACGCCAGGTTATTGTGGTGAAAAGTTTTCCGCTGGCAGGCAAAGCAAAGGACTATTACGATTTGGTGAACCAGGACGCCAAAGTGTTTAAAGATATTTCTCCGGAAGAGTACAATGTTTTTCCGATTTCTGCCGATAATTACATTGTCTTTTACAAAGAGAAAAACAGTTCCGGGTACGAAAAGTTTTTTATAGAGAACTACAAGAATAAAAAGGAGGAATAGGTTTTATTGCTGTTTAAATTTCGGGTCTATCTTTTCCGCTGCCTGAAAATATTTTTCCGCATTCGCTTTATCGCCCATGTTCTGATAGGTAATGCCAATGAAAAAATACGCGCGGGCATTATCGGGCGCATAGGTAATGGCATTCTGAAAACTTGAAATGGCTCCGGTATAATCGCCCATCGTGCCCTGCACGCTTCCGAGGTTCATGTAGGCATCTGTAAAACGCGGGTCAACTGTTAGCGCTTCCTGAAACTTTTGTTTTGCTTCGGCATATTTTTTCCATTCAAAATAAACCGTGCCAATGTTGTTCAGCGTAATGGCATCGGCTGGTTTTAATTCATTTGCCTTGTTATAATTCTCAATTGCCTTTTCATAATTTTTCATGCGGTAATACGCCACTCCCATTTGCGTGTAGGCGCTTGAAAATGAGGGAAGAATTTTTGCCGCCTTTTCCAGTTCAGCAATTCCTTCTTCATATATTTTTTTCTTCTTCTCCGCATCTTGTTCTGTTTCTGCAACCACTTTCACTAATTCAAGCCCGAGGTAGTAATGCGCCTTCACGCTGTTGGGAACAAGAGTTACATCGTGAGAGTAAAGCGTGTAATTATCTTTCCAGTCGTAATTTCTTGACCATGTTTTATACGAAAAGAGAATCAGAATTACAAGCAGCGGATAGAGTTTCCGGTTTCCGGTTTCTATTTTCAGATTTTCCATCCTGAAAAATTTCACATACAGAACCGAAATGCAAATGCAAAATCCGAGCGAAGGAAAATACATCAGGCGGTCGCCCATGGAAGTGCCGATGAGGAGAACAAGATTGGAAAAAAGAAAAACGGTAACCAGGAAAAATAAAATTCCGAAAGAGAAGTGAGAAGTAAGAAGTGAGAAGTGAGATTTGTCCTGAAAAGATTTTATTAAAATAAAAGCTGCATATATTCCAATTCCCGTATAAAATAATAAAGAGAGAATCGAAAACATATTTCCCATTTCCACCACCGGAATCTGGTTAAAGGAATAATCGTACGAAAGCGGATGGGGGAAAAATAATTTTATAACATATAATCCAAGAATGTAAAACGCAGTGCCGGTATGCGCGCTGAAAGTTTTTGCGCCCGCAATAACGTTATCCGCTATGGAAACCGAATCGTCTGCCAGCGCGCCTTGCAAGACCTTTGAACGAATGGCAAGATAAATTCCTGTAACAACCACTATGGGAATCATAGTCACAAAATTTTTTTTCAGCGGAAGTTCCCGGAAAAAATACAATGCGATGGGAAGAATAACGAGCCAGGTAATGGCGGTTTCCTTAGAGAGAAATGCAAGAAACAAACAAAGCGAAGAGTAAAATAAAAATTTCTTTTTCGCTTCATCCGTAAACTTCAGGGCAAATCCCAAACTTGAAACCGTAAATAAAAAACAAAGTATCTCATCGCGGCTTTTAATATTGGCAACCACCTCCACATGCAGCGGATGAACAATGAATAGAACCGAAGCAATAAATGCAAGGGCTTCACTTTTTTCCACAGAAACCAGCCGGTGAGAAAATAATCTGAGCAGTGTAAGAAAAAGTAAAAACCCGGTGAGCGCATACAGCATGCTGTTTACAAAATGGCTTACGCCCGGCTTGTCAGGAAAATAATTCCACTCTGCTGCGAAAAGCGCAAGCGACAGCGGGCGGTATAAACCATCCTTCACCGAAAGATAACCCTGCCGGTACGATGTTTTAAAAATTTCCGGAATGGCGTGAATGCCCTGCCGCACAATATTGTTTTCTTTGATTACTGAAAAATCATCGAGCACATAGCCGTGATGCAAGGTGTTTGTGTAAAGAAGAAATCCCAGCGCTGCAATAATTAATCCAAGCGTCCACCGTCTTTTTTTCTCAATGGTGGATGGCTGCTTTATCCCCCTTTGTAAAGGGGGCTGGGGAAATTTTGTTTTTTGTTTTTGCTTCATTCCAAAACGAAAGTAGTAATTTCATATCTTCGTTTTCACAATGAGTTCCAAAACGCTAATATTAAGTTCCCGCCAGGTTCAGCAGCGCATTGACCGCATGGCGTACCAGATTTATGAAAACAATCATCTGGAAAAAGAAATTATCATAGCGGGAATTGCAAAGAACGGCTATTTGCTCGCGGAGCGGATTTCAAAAAAGCTGGAAGAAATTTCTCCGCTGAAAATAAAACTTTCCGAAATCATTATAAACAAAAAAAATCCTCTTTCAGAAAAAATAAAAGTAAACCTTTCTGAAAATGACGTGAAAGGAAAAGTGGTAATTATTGTGGACGATGTGCTGGAATCCGGAAGGACCATGCTCTATGGCATTGACCCGTTCTTAAAATATTCCGTGAAGCGCCTCAGCAGCGTGGTGCTCGTTAACCGCGACCATCATTCTTTTCCTGTGAAAGCCGATTATGTCGGCATTTCTCTTGCCACCACCATGCAGGAACATATTTCGGTGGAACTGAACGGAGGAAAAAATGACGCGGTGTTTTTATCCTGACGAGTATCAGAAATTCTGTTCATTTTCTTTTTTTACTTTACTTTCTGAATCGTCTACATTTGCTTTGCTATGGAAAAAAATAATACGCTGAACATTGAAGGGATGACGTGCGCCCATTGCGCCATGACGATTACAAAAGTATTAGAGAATAACGGAGCAGAAAATGCAACGGTGAATTATGCAGCAGGCGAAGCAAGTTTTCATCTACCAGACCAAAACAATCTTCAGAAAATTATTTCAGGAATTTCAAAAGCGGGGTATAAAGTGGTGAGCGAAGAAACCGTTCATGCACACGAACACACAATATCACGGGTAGAAAAATATTTTCTTTTTACTCTTCCGCTCACCATCGTACTTTTTTTATCGCACATGATTTTTCCCGATGAATTTATTCTGAACAATCCGCTGATTCAGTTGGCAATTTGTTTTCCTGTTTTTACCATCGGGTGTCTGCACTTTGGAAAAAGCGCATGGAGTTCTGTGAAAGTTGGCGCGCCCAATATGGATGTGCTTGTAATGCTTGGCTCGGGCGCGGCATTCGTATATAGTGTCGTTGGAATTTTTCTCTTCTATGGAACCAGTGAAGTTCATAATTATCTTTTCTTTGAAACGGCTGCCACAATTATCACGCTTATTCTCCTGGGAAATGTGATGGAACACCGTTCCGTGAAACAAACCACCAGCGCCATTGGCGAATTAAGCAAACTGCAAATTACCACTGCAAAAAAAATTATGCTGCACAATGGAAAAGAAATGATTCACGAAGTTTCTGCAAAAGAAATTTTAACAGGCGATGTATTGATGGTAAATACCGGAGATAAAATTCCTGTGGATGGTGCTGTCCTTTCCGGAAATGCATCTATAGATGAATCCATGATTACCGGTGAAAGCGTTCAGGTTGAAAAATCAAAAGGCGATAAAGTTATTGGCGGAACAATTGCCGCAGAAGGGAATATAAAAATGCTTGCGGAAAAAATAGGGAAGGAAACTGTTCTCTCAAAAATTATTGAAATGGTGAAAAGCGCGCAGCAAGCCAAACCTAAAATTCAAAAACTCGGAGATAAAATCAGCAACATTTTTGTTCCGGTTGTGTTGGTGATTTCTGTTCTTACCTTTTTAATTTGTCATTTTGTTTTTGATGTTAATGTTCAAAAATCTCTGATGAACAGCATTGCCGTGCTGGTAATTTCCTGCCCGTGCGCTATGGGGCTTGCCACTCCAACTGCGGTAATGGTTGGAATCGGACGCGCTGCAAAAAATGGAATTCTCATCAAAGGCGGAAGTTCTTTGGAAGAATTTGCAAAGACAAAAAATATTGTGTTTGATAAAACAGGAACGCTCACCAACGGAAAATTTAAAATAAAAAATATCCATTCGCTGAATGGAGTTTCAAAAGAAGAAATTGAAGCAATACTTTTTAAACTTGAACAGCATTCTTCCCATCCCATTGCAAAATCAATAGTTCAGGAATTGAAAACAAAAAACGTACAATCAAAAACTTTTTCTGATATAAAAGAATTAAAAGGAGTTGGCGTGGAAGCAAAAACAAATGATGGAATTATTTTTAAAGTTGGTTCTTTTCGTATTGCTTCTGAAATAACCAAAGACGATTCTCATTCTTTGTATGTAGTTAAAAATAATTCGCTGGCAGGTTATGTGGATATTGAAGATGAAATTAAAACGAATGCAAGAGAAACAATTTCTTTTTTGAAAGCGAAAAATATTTCTCCTATTCTTCTCAGCGGAGACAGAAAAAACAGCTGCGAGGCAATTGCAAAAAAATTGGGAATTGAAAATATTTACAGCGAGCAGTTGCCCGAACAGAAACTTAATCTGATTGATTCATTTTCAAAAAAAGAACATACAGCAATGGTGGGCGATGGTATCAATGATGCTCCGGCATTAACGAAAGCCACCGTGGGAATTTCCATTGGTAACGCCACGCAAATTGCCATTCATTCTTCGCAGATAATTTTGTTGAACGAAAAAGATTTGCAGCAACTGCAAACGGCTTACCTCATAAGCAAACATACTTTGAAAACGATAAAGCAAAATCTTTTTTGGGCTTTCTTTTACAATGTAATTGCAATTCCAATTGCCGCTGCCGGATTTCTGAGCCCGATGATTGGCGCTTTCGCCATGGCATTTTCAGATGTGATTGTAATAGGCAACTCCATCCGCCTCAAAACCAAAAAACTCAATTGAGTTTTTTGGTTTCTATCTTGATTGCAAATTTTTTATCCGGCTTGGCGGGCGAATGAAATTCTTTTGAAATAATATTTTCTCTGATGAAAATTGCACATAATGTATTTGAAACGTGATAAAGATTGTTTCGGAATTGTTCAGGAATGCCATCCAGAATTCCCGCTAAAACTTCATAGCGGATTGTTTCAGGAGAATGCGCGTAATCGTGCCAAACCACCATGGATTTTTCATGAATTAAATTTCTGAAAACTTTCTCCGTATCATTCTTTACATATTCATAATGATGGTCGCCATCAATAAACAGGACATCAAATTTTTCATTGAGTTCAGAAAAATCATACTTAAATGTGTTTCCATGCAAATGCAAAATATTTTTTTTGTCTTTGGAAAAAAAGGAGTGCAATTTAATCTCTTCTTCAGTAATTTTTCTTTTGCGCAATTCTTCTTTAGAGAGGTCAAATGTAACGCACTTATCTGCAATTGTTGAAACATTCATTGCGCTTTCCCCGCGCCAGGTGCCGATTTCAAAATAGTTGCAGCGTTCAAATTTTTTACAGAGAGCTTTCAGAAGCGCCATATCGGTGGGAAGCGAACTTCCGTCCAGGAAAGCAAGTTCAACGGTTTCTGAAAAGCACGGAATCAAATCATTTATTTCAACAAGCGGTAAATTTTTTATCTTATATTTTTTCTCAATATATTTTTTCCATTCGGCATCATCGGATAAAATAGTATTCAGAAGCCAGGGATTTTTTATTGCACTTACAATTGCTTTAACGGCTTTACGGATTTTCTTCATATTTTTACGGAGCAGAAATATTTTTTGTAAAAATATAAATAATAGCACTGCTCTTTTGAATCTATCCGCGTTCATCACTCTTTTCTTTTCCGCGGCAATTTAAGTATGGAGAACAGAAAAAAAATTTTAGTGCTGGCAAGTTGGTATCCAGGCAGAGTGGAACCATATTTGGGAAGTTTTGTTCAGCGCCAGACGGAAGCAGCTGCACTGTATGTGCAAATGTGTGCTCTTTATGTTGCTTCTGATGATAGAATGAAAAACAATTTTGAAATTGAATCGAAAACGCTCAATGAAGTTTTTACTGTGAATGTGTATTATAAAAAAACAAAAAACATTTTACAGAGAGCTTGGAGATTTTTAAAAGCGCATCTTCTCGGTTGGAAATATATTTTACTTCATTTCGGCAAACCGGATTTGATTCACCTGAATATTTTATGGCCCGCAGGAATTTTTGCTTATTACCTGAAATTATTTTCCGGAGCGAAATATATTCTCACCGAAAACTGGACCGGATATCTTGCAAGTGACGGAGCGTTTGAAAGAAGCAGCGCCCCGAAAAAATTTTTAACGGGAATAATTTCCCGCGCAGCAGAAATAATTACTCCTGTCAGCATAGATTTGAAAAATGCAATGGAGAAACATCATTTAGGTTCGCGGTTTGAAATAGTTTACAACGTAGTGGATACTTCAGTATTTTTTCCTGCTGCGATTTCAAATAAAGAAGATAGGTTCACGTTCCTGCATGTGTCAACCACGCTGGATGAACAAAAAAATGTTTCAGGAATTTTGCGCGCTGTAAAAATGCTGTCACAAAAAAGAACTGATTTTATTTTGAAAATTGTAAGCGAGAAAGATTTTTCTTTTCATGAAAAAACAGCTGCTGAATTAGGAATTTTAAATAAATATGTTTTTTTGAAAAATGCCAAGCCGCTCACGGGTGTTGCTGAAGAAATGAGAAAGGCGCATAGTTTTGTTTTGTTTTCTAACTATGAAAATCTTCCGGTAGTAATTCTGGAAGCGATGGCAAGCGGATTGCCGGTTATTTCTTCTACAGCAGGCGGTGTGCCCGAACATATCAAAGAAGAATATGGAATGTTGATACAGCCAAAAGACGAATACGCACTATGCAATGCCATGAAAAAAATGCTGGACGAGCGGAAAAATTACGATTCAAAAAAAATACGGGAATATGCAGTGGAAAATTTCAGTTATGAAAGCGTGGGAAAAAAATTTGAAATGATTTACCGGAAAGCAATGCGCAATGATTAAAAAAATTATTTCCACTATTTTTTTCCGGGGAATTATTGCCGGGTTAAATTTTTTTCTTGCCATACTCACCACGCAATATCTCGGTCCGAAAGGAAAAGGCGATGTGAGTTTATTCGCGCTGAATCTTACCATTGTCCAGTTGGTAAGCAATTTCATCGGAGGTCCCTTTTTGGTTTATCTCGTTCCGCGAAAAAATAGTATGCAACTGCTTTTAATTTCTTATGTGTGGGCAGTAATCATTTCCTTTATTGTTCCGGTAATCCTGTTGAATTTTTCTTTGCTCGAGAAAGAAAATTTTCTTCAGCTCGTAATCATTTCCATAATTTTTTCTTTTGTTTCCATTAATACGCAAATCATGACCGGGAAAGAAGAAATAAACAAATACAATTTCACTTCTCTTATTCAGGTTCTTGTTTTGATTGCTGCTTTTTTATTTTATATTGAATTTTACGGGATGAAAAATCTTTCCTCCTACATTCATGCTTTGTATTTTTCCACGGCAACAGCATTTGTGGTTAGTTTATTTTTCATACTAAAATATTTTGAAAAAATTTCATTGCAAAATATTTTAGAAACTTTTTCTGAAGCAATCAAAAAAGGATTTGTGTTGCAAAGCAGTGCCATTGCCCATATGTTCAATGCGCGTTTGAGTTTTTATTTTCTTGACCACTTTCATTCCGGAGGAAGAGAAGAAGTGGGAATTTATTCTGTGGCGGTGTCAATAGCAGAAGCCGTCTGGCTCATAGCGCAAAGCGTTTCGCTTGTACTTTATTCAAGAATTGTGAATTTATCGGATATTGTTAAATCCCGTCAACTGACTGTGGCATTAATCAAAATTGTTTTTGTCTGCACAATTATTTTCACATTCATTTTGCTCGTGCTTCCATCTTCACTATTTGCATTTGTATTCGGAAGCGGCTTCGAAGAAGTAAAAATAATTTTGTTTCCGCTCAGCGCGGGAATTATTATTTTATCGGCTGGAATAATTTTGAGTTCTTATTTTGTCGGAGTAGGAAATCCTAAAATATGCGTTATCGCTTCTTTCATCGGTTTAATTGTAACAGTAGTTTTGGGAATTATTTTGATTCCGAAATATGGAATGACAGGCGCTGGAATTACGGCAAGTATTTCCTACTCTGTGAGTGTTGTTTACCAGTTATGGAAATTTATCAGCGAAACAAAAGAATCCAGATTGAATGATTTTCTGTTTACAAAAAAAGATATTGAACTTGTTTCTGTCGAACTGAAAAATATTTTTTCTTCCGGTCAGTAATCTATGTGTGGAATAACGGGAATTATAAATCTCAAAGGAGAAGTTACAGACATGCATCGCTGTGTGCAGGCGATGACAGATACGCTTCGCCATCGCGGTCCGGATGGAGAAGGTTTTTTATTCCAAAGCGATTCGGAAATTATTTCTGCTTATGGAAAAGATACGCCTTCCGCTGTTATTAGTTCTTCATTAAATTATTCTCCTGATGTTTCAATAGAAAATATTTCTCAAAAGAATTTTCAGTTTGTCCTCGGGCACCGCAGATTATCCATTATTGATATTTCTGCAGCAGGACATCAGCCCATGTGCGATGTGCAGAAAAAAATATGGATTGTTTACAACGGAGAAATTTATAATCATATAGAACTTCGGGAGGAATTAAAGCAAAAAGGATTTTCATTCAGAACCAATACCGATACGGAAGTGATTTTGCAATCGTATTTACATTGGGATTCTGATTGCGTGAATCATTTCAACGGAATGTGGGCTTTTGTAATTTTTGATTCGCGTAAAAATATTTTGTTTGGCTCGCGGGACAGAGCAGGGGTGAAGCCGTTTTATTATTACAAAGACGAAAAAGTTTTTGCCTTTGCTTCCGAGCAGAAAGCATTACTGAAACTTCCCTATGTAAAAACAAGTATTAATCGAAAGGCAGCGGCAGAATTTTTAGCAGGCGATATTCAATATATTGAACTGGGAGAGGAAAACATGTTCAAAAATATTTTTGAAATTATGCCTGCTCAGAATTTTGAAATGGATTTGCATTCAAAAAAAATTAGAAAATGGAATTACTATTCTTTGAAAGCGAACACAAATTTTTCTTCATTCAATGAAAATAAATTTTTGGAATACAGAAATGAAACCGAAAAACTTTTTACAGATGCAGTAAAACTTCGCTTGCGTTCTGATGTGCCGGTAGGTTCTTGTCTCAGCGGTGGAATTGACAGTTCTGCCATTGTGAGTGTGATGGGAAAATTAATTTCTTCAGGAGAAAAAGTAAACCTTGGAGATAAGTTGAATGTTTTTACGCTGAAGTTTGATGAAAAAGAAATTGATGAAAGCCACTGGGCAAAATTTGTTGTGGAGCAAACAAATGCAGAATGGAATTTAGTTTCTCCTACCGCCCGGGAATTGTTGAAAGATTTTCAGGATTTAAATTATGCGCAGGATATTCCGGTTTGCTCTACGGGAACGTACGGTCAGTTTCAACTGATGAAACGCGCAAAAGAAAAAGGAATCAAAGTGATTCTTGACGGACAAGGTGGAGATGAATTATTTGGCGGATATCTTTCTTACGCTGTTGTTTTCTGGAATGAACTGCTCCGCAAATTCCGGTTCGGAAATTTTATTTCTGAAGTTTCTGCGAATGGAAAATCATTTTTCAATCTGAAAGAGATTGCAAAAAATTTTCTAAGGCAAAATTTTATTTCAAAGTTACCGCCTGCCGTGCGGCAAAGTATCTATCAAACGCGCTACAAGCATTATAATTATTTATCACCGGATGTTATTGCAGAATATCTTAACGGGGGCGAAATGCAGTCGGAAATGTTTGTAAAAAAATCAAAAGATGTAAATGAAGCTTTGCTGAAAGATTTTGTAAATGCGCGACTGAAAATGTACCTGAAATATGAAGACCGTTCTTCCATGTGGCATTCCATTGAAGCGCGCACTCCTTTTGCCGATGACCACCGGCTGGCGGAATATGTTTTCAGCATGCCCGGCTCTTATAAAATTCATAACGGCATTACTAAATATTTGCTGCGCGAGGCGATGAAAAGTTATTTGCCGAAAGAAATTAAAGAGCGAAAAGATAAACTCGGATTTGTTACACCCATTGATAAATGGATGACGGAAATAAAAAATGATTGCATGGATTTGTTAGATGATTCGGTAAAGGATTTTATTGATGTAAAAAAAATAAAAAGCAATCCGGAAATTTTTTTCAGTATTGCCAATCATGCCGATGGCGTGCGGGTGTTTCGCATTATTAGTTTTGCGGTATGGAAAAAATTATTTAACCTTTGAAAATTTCTTTTGCGATTAATTCGGCAAGTTGTTTATGCCCCGCGACATTAAAATGAATCTTGTCTTCTTCAAAATAATCCGCAGAAATTAAATTTATATCGACAAATCTTATCTGATTATTATGGCAATATTTATTAAAGTATGCGGTTGTCCATTTACATATTAAACTTCCCATAATTGATTCAGGATTTTTAGGCGGAGAAATGACAACAATTTTTTTTCCTTTTCTATTGCAAAATGAATGAATTTCCTTTATTTGTTTTGTTAAATATTTCATTGCCCAACTATGCAGTCCGATTAAAATTCCTGCAATGATATTCAAATCCCGCAACTCAAACTTTTTTCTTTGAATAATCTGAAGTGGCTCGGTACGCTGATGCTCTGATAGTTTTCCCTTCCATTTTAATTCTCTGTTATACAAAGCCGGATGAAGCGTTCTTCCGGTTTTTTTACCTTGCAAATCATATTTTATTATGGGCTTGTGCAACGGCATAAGCGGGAAAGGACGAATAAATAAAAACAGCCAATCAGGATTTTTTTCATCCACGAATTTTCTCGAACACTCAACCAGCTGGTCGTAAGAAAAATATTGCTCCAATAAAATTTGATTGTTTATTTTCTCTTTCCCCAGCAAGTAAGAAAACATAGAATAATACAAATCGTTTCTCTGAATTCCCTGCTGACGGTTAATGCATCCGCCTAAAAAACCAATTTTTAATTTATCCATTCTGTCTTTTTTTGAGAAGCAAATATTCTTGCGGAGTAATAATCCGGTTGTTTTTATCAATCGCGAAACTTCTTCCTTTCAATTTGTTTTTTATAAACTCGGAAACATGCTTCGCATAAATCCCTTCTTCACCTCTAAATTTATTTTTATCATCGGGTTTACTCATTAGCATTTGAAAATAATTTGTTTGAATTTTATGCAAAGACATCAGGCCGAAATTTCTGCAGCAAAAAGCTGACAAGATGCTAAAAGAGTGGTGAAGACAATTTACATCGGGAATGTTAGCGTAAGGACTGTTTCCAAAACTGATTTTATTTTTTTCTATTATAGATATAAGGGGCTTAACAATTTCCCAGTAAGCAGAAGAATTTTGCTCAGCGATTGGATAAGTATCGGTATCTAAATGGTAATCATAGTTGCCGAAGAATATAAATTCGATTTTACTTCCTTCTTGTGTGTTCAGAATTTTATCAATGCATTCAATGCCTTTTCTTGTTTCAACGATTAAATTCAGATTAAGACTGCGGTCAAATTCATCGCAGAAAAAATTAATTTCTTCTTTGTTTTCTACTTTTGGAATAAAAACACTTTCTATTTTATCTTTTACCAGTAGCAAAATTTTTTTATCTCTTTCAAATTCTTTTCCGAGTAAATTGTTTATCCTTAAACTGAATTTTCTGTTTATTCCTGCTATAATCGCCAGCAAATCTTCTCTCGCTTTTTCTTTCAAGGCAGAATTGAATTCAGGATTTTCAATATCCTGAATGCTGTCTTCAATGTCAAGCAATATTTTGCAATTTTCAGGAAGCGATTTTATTAAACGAATTGTCGGAACCGGTTTATAGGCAGGGATGCATTGAAAAAGAATTGCCGAAGACATTTGAAATAAAATATGGAAGATAAAATTAGGTAATTTCACATTGATATCATGAAAGTTTCCATCATAACCGTTTGCAAAAATTCTGAATCTGCCATTGAATCTGCCATTGAATCCGTGCTGAATCAGGACTACAAAGACGTTGAATATATAATTATAGATGGAAAATCTTCCGACAGCACGATTTCCATTATTGAAAAATATAAAAACAGAATTTCAAAATTTATTTCTGAGAAAGATGAAGGAATGTATTTTGCTCTCAATAAAGGAATCCAACTTGCCAGCGGAGATGTTGTAGGACTTCTTCATTCGGATGATTTTTATCCGCACGAAAAAATTATTTCGCGCGTGGTAAAAGAGTTTGAAGAAAAAAAAGTTGACAGCATTTATGGCGATATGCAATATGTTCAGAAAGAAAATACGGAAAAAGTTTTCCGTCACTGGAAATCAAAACCTTTCGATGCAAAAAATTTTCTCAAGGGCTGGATGCCCCCTCATCCTGCTTTCTTCGTGAAGAGAATTTGCTATGAAAAATTCGGAATGTTCAACACGCAATTTTCCATTTCTGCCGATTACGAACTCATGCTCCGCTTTTTGTACAAGCATAAAATTTCTTCCTCCTATATTCCCGAAGTGCTCGTGAAAATGCGAACGGGTGGAATCAGCAATGTAAATTTGAAAAGCAGAATCAAAGCGAACAGGGAAGATAAACTCGCATGGACGATAAATAACCTGAAGCCGAATTCTTTTACGTTGATTCTAAAACCGCTTTCAAAACTCCGGCAGTTTGTGTCTTAGAACTTCGCACGGATGGTGCGCTTGGTATATTTTTTCCCCTTGAAGTAAGATTTATATTTCGACTTGGCAAACTTACTTCTTCCTTTCAGCGCGTAACTTACATTAATGGTGGTGCTCAGGTAAGAATCATTGTGCGTGGGGTCCCCGCGCTTGGGATATTTCATTACGCCATTCTCTGTATGCGGATAATAATTTTCAGGAGCCGGCAGGTTGGAGCCTTCTGAATACGATAATTCCGGATTGCGGTTTGCAAGCGCTACTGCAGTGGCGCTTTGAAGCACATTCGGGTCAACATAAGTTGTGCTTATGTCATCGAGGTAATCGGTGAAGGTTGTTCTCCAGTTAAATTCCCAGCCAACGCGGTAAATTTTGCTGATGGTAAAATAAAATCCGGCACCTGCAGGAATGCATAACTGATATTTGCCGTAGGGTTTTGGCGCGCCCGAAACAATTCCCTGCCCTTCGGTGTGCAGCGGAGCCAAATCCACCCAAGAGCCGTTGTATTTTGCTTTTGGGTCGTGATAAAATCCGCCAACACCGGTGAAAATATATGCTTTGAAATCGTTGCGGTAACGGTAGGTTCTTCCCAAATCGGCAATGTCATAAAAAATATATTGTCCTGTTATGCTCGCTTCAAAAATATCGTTGCGGAAACTTAAGTTGCGTCCTCTTCTGCCGGGATTGGTGGAAAGTGCATCGCTGCCGGAAATGCGGTACCAGCCAATTGCGCCTTTAATGAAAATATCCGGGTTCAGTTTATAGCGCGCAAATCCTCCCATGGCGCTGCGGGTTTGTGAAAGTTTCAGGTCAAGAATAAAATCTCTGCGCGTTTTTTCTTTTCCACCCGTTTCGCCCAGGTAATTTGCCGCGCCAACGTTCACTCCGAAATCCCATTTGAACTGGGAAAATCCAAGCGTTGATAACACTATAAAAAAGAAAGTAAATATTTTTTTCATCTCAACTATTCTATAATGGTTGAACGGAATTTTCGTTTACTTTGTTTCGGTTTTGAAAATTAATTTCTTATTACAAAGATAGTATTATTCCGTGAAGAACAAAATTTGCGATTTATTCGGAATTAAATACCCGGTTATACAGGCGGGAATGGTTTGGACCAGCGGCTGGCGGCTTGCTGCTGCTGCTGCAAATTCAGGATGCCTTGGGCTCATCGGTTCCGCTTCCATGTATCCCGATGTTTTGCGCGAGCACATTCAGAAATGCAAGAAGGCAACGAATAAACCTTTTGGCGTGAACGTGGCATTGCTTTATCCCGACATAGAAAAAATCATGAACATTATTGCGGAAGAAGAAGTGAAAATTATTTTTACCTCTGCCGGAAATCCCAAGGCGTGGACGGGCCGGCTGAAAGAGCGTGGAATAAAAGTGGCGCATGTGGTAGGCAGCGTAAAGTTTGCGCAGAAGTGCGAAGAAGCCGGCTGCGATGCAGTGGTGGCAGAAGGTTTTGAAGCCGGAGGTCATAACGGAAGAGAAGAAACCACCACAATGGTTTTAATTCCTCTCGTAAAAAAAGCAGTGAAAATTCCGTTAATTGCAGCAGGAGGAATTGCCACCGGAAGGCAGATGCTTGCTGCTATGGCGCTGGGCGCAGACGGAGTTCAAATCGGTTCGCGGTTTGCCGCCAGCGAAGAATCTTCTCTGCACGAAAACTTCAAAAAGAAAATCACCGAACTGAACGAAGGCGATACGCAACTTTCATTAAAGAAATTAGTGCCCGTGCGCGTGGTGAAAAATAAATTTTATAAATTGGTGCAGGAAGCGGAAGATAAAGGCGCAACTTCTGATGAATTAAAAAATATTTTAGGAAAAGCCCGCGCCAAGAAAGGAATGTTTGAAGGTGATTTGGAAGAAGGAGAACTGGAGATTGGACAAGTGAGCGCGCTCATCCGCGAAATAAAACCGGTGAAGAAAATTGTGGAGGAGATTATGGAAGAATATGAAACGGCAAAGAAAGAAATTACCTCACTTTAAAAGTTTGTTCTTCGTTTCTTCTCCGAACAAAGTTACGGAGTCCGTCTTTTAGCGGACCAAATCCAAATCAGCACAAACCCAAACAGCATTCCGCCTAGATGTGCGTAGTGCGCCACGTTATCACCGGGCAATTGGTTCACTGCGCCAAAAAGTTCGAGCAAGCCGTAGAGGATGACGAAATATTTTGCTTTGAGAGGAAAAAGAAAATACATATATATCATGGAATTCGGAAAAGTCATTCCGAAAGCAAGCAGCAAACCGAAGATGGCTCCCGATGCGCCAACCACCGTGGGTTCGTTTAAAAAATCCGTTCTGAATTGGTTCATCAAATCAATGGAGAGTTGCAGTTTCTCGGAGGGATTTCCGAGAGCAGAAACAGAATTATATTGATTAATCAGGTTGTTCATTGCCTCGGAAGAATTGCGGTGAAGATTTTCATTCATCAGCGGCTGAAAAATCCCCTCAAAGTTTTTTAAATCGGGATTGGAAAGATAACTGCTCACCGTTTCCATCACCGGATGCACCTGGAAATAAAAAATAGCATAGTGCGTAATGGCAGCGCCCAGCCCGCACACCACATAGAAGATTAAAAATTTTTTTCCTCCCCAGTAATTTTCCAGCGCGTTGCCGAACATCCAAAGCGCGAACATGTTGAAGAAGATGTGCGAAAATCCTCCGTGCATGAACATGTACGTGATGATTTGATGCGGGCGGAATTTTTCTGAACCGAAATAATGCAAGCCGAGATTATCTGTTAAATCAATGTTAAACTTTGCTTCAAAAATAATTGTCGCAGCAAAGAAAATTCCATTGATGATGAGCAGGTTCTTTACAACCGGAGGAAGTATTCTGAATCCTGATGGGCGGTATTCCTGGTAGGACATGAAACTAATTCAAATTAGATTGGTGTGCAAAAGTAAATCTATGCTTCGAAAATATGCGGAAGAATGGAAGGGTGGAATAGCGGAAGGATGAAAACAGCCAAAGTTGTTTCTTCCCAATCTTCCTATCTTCCTATCTTCCATTCTTCCTTTTTATTTTCTGAATCTTTTTTCCAAATCTTCCAGCGGAATTGTAATCAGCGTTGGTTTTCCCGAAGGAGAAGAGTAGGGCATGGCGCACGCAAACAACTCATCCACCATGTGGCTCATTTCTTCTTTCGAAAGTTCCACGCCCGGTTTGATGGAAAGATTTTTTGCCATTGCTTTCGCTACAATTTCTTTCTTCGCCTCTTTCAATTGTGATTTTCCACCCTGCGATGATTTATAATCTTCAATCAGTTTTTCCAGCAGTTCAAAAACATTTTGCCCGGCAATATCTGCGGGAATTCCGTGCACGATAAAAGTATTTTTTCCGAATTCATTAATATCAAAACCGAGCCCGTGCAGTTCGCGGTGCAATTCTTTTACCACCACCGCATCGCTGGCGGAAAACTCCAGCGTTTGCGGAAACAACTGCTGCTGCGAAGTTCCTTTTTGTTTGTCCACCAGTTCAAAATATTTTTCATAGAGAATCCGCTCGTGCGCTGCCTGCTGGTCAATCACAATCATTCCGGTTTTTATATGTGCGAGAATATATTTGCTGTGCAATTGATACGCGGAGGTCTTTGTAGATTTTTCTCCTTCAATATTAAATTCCGTTTGAACTTCTGTTTCTTTTTTTATTTCTATCTCTATCTCTTGGGAAAAATCTTTTGCAGGCGAATCAAAATAAGTAAAAGTTTTTTTCCTTTCTTCTTTCTTTTCTTCCTCCCTAAACGGATTGTAATTTTTATTGATGGAAATTTTCGGAGGGTTCATTAAAACTTCTTCGCGGGATTTTGGCGGAGGAAGTTCAATCGCTACTTCCTGTTCGAAGTCGAGCGAAGGAGCAATGTTGTATTTGCCAAGCGATTGTTTCACCGCAGCGCGGATAATCGTATAAACCGAACGCTCGTCTTCAAACTTGATTTCCGTTTTTGTGGGATGAATGTTCACATCAATCGCCTTCGGGTCAATTTCCATATTCAGAAAATACGAAGGAAAAGAATCATTGGGCAATAATTGGTCATACGCATTCTGAACCGCGTGATGCAAATACGAACTGCGGATGAAGCGGTTGTTCACGAAAAAAAATTGCTCGCCTCTCGTCTTGCGCGCGAACTCCGGCTTGCCGATGAAGCCCGTTACATTCACGATGGTTGTATTTTCTTCCACCGGAACCAAACGCGGATTATAAGTATCTCCAAAGATTCCTACGAGCCGCTGGCGCAGCGTTCCTTTTTCCAGATGAAAAAGTTCAGAGTTGTTGTGATGAAGCGAAAAAGAAATTTCAGGATGAGCGATTGCCACGCGCTGAAATTCTTCAATGATGTGGCGCAGTTCCACCGAATCGGATTTCAAAAAATTTCTTCGCGCTGGAACATTGAAGAAAAGATTTTTCACGCTGATGCTCGTTCCTTTCGCGCAGGCGCATTGCATTTGAGATTTCAGTTCGCTGCCTTCAATAGTTATCTGTGTGCCGAGCTGGTCTTCGCTTCGTTTGGTTTTCAATTCCACCTGCGTAACACCGGCAATGGAAGCCATTGCTTCTCCGCGAAAGCCCATCGTCTTAATGTGAAACAAATCGTCTGCTGATTTTATTTTACTCGTGGCGTGGCGTTCAAAACACATGCGCGCATCTGTTTCACTCATGCCGATGCCGTTATCAATAATCTGAATTAAAGTTCTGCCCGCGTCTTTGATGATAAGTTTTATGTCCGCGCTTTTCGCGTCAATGGAATTTTCCAAAAGCTCTTTCACTGCCGATGCCGGGCGCTGAATGACTTCGCCTGCCGCAATCTGGTTGGCAACGGAATCGGGTAAAAGATTTATTATGTCAGGCATAAGAGGGAAAGCAAAAATAGAATTATTCCCTCTGCATAAAATAAAAAATCCTCTCCGAAATTTTCCGGAGAGGATTTTCTTTCACAAAAGTTTTTTTACGGAAGTTGCTTGTAGACGGTGGTGCTGTTAACGGTAATGGAAACCCAGTCATCGCAGCAGCCGGAAGAAGATTTGGTTGCATCGCAGTATCCGAAATCCACATGGCGCACAGGTTTGCTGCCGGGAGTGAAATCAACGGTTCCTTTTACAAAATGTTTTCCGCAACTTAAATCACGAATCAATTCGCTGGTAATATTCACGCTGAACTGAACTCCTTTTGCTGAAACTCCGCTTGCAGAACCGGTAATTCCGAAAATGCAATTGGGCCAGTATACGGGGGTAGGAGGAGTAACTTCTCCCTGAATCCATTCGCGGTTGCGGTTCGATTGCCAGGTGATAGTTCCTCCGCTTGCTTTTGTTACTGTCCCATTATCTGTAACATCCCAATTCATGTGGTGCGCAGTATTATGCCCTTTATTGATAACCGTTCTGGTTCCCGTTACGTGATTCATGGCGCTGGAAGAATTTCCAACATAATAATTATCGGTCGGATTGGTAGTAATCGTAATGGTAGTAAGCGAATCCCAATATTTAGGATACGGTTTTAATCCGCTCCAGGAAACATAAATTTTTCCCTGGCGGTAGCGCAGGTCTTTGCACTGGCAGGGACTAGAGCCAAAGTCAATGGTAAATTTTTTGTTTGCCGTATCAGGAGTGATGGTGGCGCAGCCGGAAAGAATGACAGAGTTGTCACTTCCTTTGAAACTGCTCAGCCCGCCAGAAGCGGCTTCGTTTGATGCCTGGTGCATGTCTTCAAAGTTTTTGTCGGCAAGCGCGTTGTCTTCGGCACCGCTGGTGTCGTTGTCTTTTGTGTTTTCTTTGCGGCAGCCGGTGAAAGAAAGCGCTGCTGCGAACAGGAGAATTGTTCCGCTGAAGATTAAATGTTTAGTTTTCATTTTTTATTGAATTAAGTTTGATTTCTGAGAATAAGACGATGAAGTTACTAAAAAGTTACAGAAGGGAAGAATATTTTTTATTTAAACCAACCCGAATACATTACATAATTATTTGCAATGCGTTCAATTTCTCCTTTCTGAAGTTCGGGATTAATGTTTTTTACTTTTTTTGCAGGAACTCCGGCATATACCGAGCCCGGTTCCACTTTCGTATTTTCAAGCACCACCGCGCCTGCAGCAATAATTGAATTGCTTCCTATTTCGCAATGGTCCATCACAATGGCGCCCATGCCGATGAGCACGTTATCATGCACCGTGCAGCCGTGCACAATGGCGTTATGCCCGATGCTCACATTGTTTCCGATAGTTGTCGGGGCTTTCTGATAGGTGCAGTGAATAATGGCTCCGTCCTGTATGTTCACTTTGTTTCCTATTCTTATATAATGAACATCGCCACGCACCACGGCATTGAACCAAACCGAACAGTCATCACCCATCACCACATCGCCAACAACGGTGCAGTTTTCTGCCAGGTAACAATTGCTTCCGAACTTCGGAGAAATTCCTTTTACGGGTTTTATCAGAGCCATGTATTTTTTTTGCGAAAGCAAAGATAAGAAAAGGCGTTTGTTCCGTATTCCAATACCCGCCTAAAAACGAAACCCGCTTTCCGGGAAAGCCGGGCAAGGGGTGATTATTGGAAGCCGGTTTTCCGCCTTATACCTTATATCCTTATTCCCTATTTCCTTACTATTTGTTTTTCAAAAAAATATTCTTAGCGTAACTGCTACTGAAAAAACGCTGGAGCAGGGAAAAATAGTGGTTATAAAATAGCGGGAAAAGTATGGTATTTCAATCCAAAATTACCGTACCACTCACGCCAGCAGTGGTGCGGTAATCGTCAGCGTTCGTACCACTCACGTCACGAGGCGTACCACTCACGCCAGCGGTGGTGCGGTAATCGTCAGCGTTCGTACCACTCACGTCACGAGGCGTACCACTCACGTCACGAGGCGTACCACTCACGCCACGAGGCGTACCACTCACGTGCGTACCACTCACGCCACGAGGCGTACCACTCACGCCACGAGGCGTACCACTCACGTCACGAGGCGTACGGTAATTTCCGATTTCGAAAATTAAAACCGGAATTTCAGCGATTTTTAAGGAGATAACTAAAAAAAAGTGAAAATTAAAATTCTACCTGACCAAACTGATATTTCCTTTTTTGGAAATGCTCGTTCCGTTGGCAATTACAATATCCATGTAAAAAGCAAACACCTCCGTTCCGCCTTTCTGCGTGTTTTGCAGCAAGCCGCTGTTATAAATTCCGCTCCACCGGAAAATAGGGTCGAGGGTTTCATATACTTTTTCTCCCCAGCGGTTATAAATGGAAAGATGAAAAGAAGTAATGCACTTGGGAATGCCGTAATAGAGTTGCAGCGAATCATTTTCTCCGTCACCGTTTGGTGAGAAAGCAGTGGGCAGGTAGGGAGTGCCGGTGCAAAGTTCAACCGTGAGCGTCATGCAGGCGGAATCCCGGCAGCCGTTGGCGTCAAACACGGTAATGCAGTAATGGGTGGTTGCATTCGGGGAAACAGTGATGCTCGCCCCGTTTTCTCCGGTGTTCCATAAATAGGTCGCTCCTGTTCCTCCGGTGAGCGTGGTGCTTTCGCCTTCTATAATGGTAAAACTGGGAGTGACGGTTGCGGTGGGAAGTGGATTTACATTCAGAACAGCCGAAGCCGCATCGCTGCACGAGCCAACCGTTACCACCACCGAATAAGTTCCCGATGCGGAGGTATTAATCGTTTGCGTGGTGGCGCCTGTGTTCCATAAATACGTTCCTCCGCTGCCTCCGGTGGCGGTGAGCGTGGCGCTGTCGCCCTGGCAAATGTTTGTGTTTCCCGTTATGCCTGCCACAGGCGGGGGCAGAACAAACACCGTTACCGTTTGCGTGTCGGTACAAAATCCGTTGCTGGCGCTTACCGTGTACGTGGAAGTTGCGGCAGGTGTTACCGTGATGCTGGCTGTGGTGGCACCGTTATTCCATACATAAGAATTTCCTCCCGAAGCGGTGAGCGTAATAGCATCGCCTCCGCAAATGGTGGAGGAAGCAGGATTGCTTGTAACGGCTGCCGTGGGAGTTGGAATTACAGAAACAGTTGCCGAAGCGCTGTCAGAGCAGGAGCCGATGGTTACAATAACTGAATAAGTAGAATTAGATGTGGGCGAAACCACAATGGAAGAAGAAGTTTGCCCCGTGTTCCACGAATAAGTTCCATTGCCTCCTGCCGTAAGCGTTGCCGAAGAGCCGATGCAAACCGTTGTGTTGCTTGCCACAGACGCTGTGGGTGGGGGTGAAACCTGCACTGTTACCAAAGCGGTATCGGTGCAGTTGCCGGTATAAGCAACAAGCGTGTAGGTGGAAGTTGCCGTTGGGGTTAATGCAATGCTGGTTGCCGTTGAGCCCGTGCTCCACGAATAGGTAGTTCCTCCCCCTGCCGTAAGCGTGGTGGCATCTCCGGTGCAAAGCAATGTGTTTCCCGAAACAGAAGCAAAGGGAGAATTGAGCGCTGTAAGATTTACAGTGGCGGTATGCGTGCAGCCAATGGCATCTGTCACGGTGAGCGTATAATTTCCTCCGGCATTCAGTCCCGTTGCAGTGGCATTTGTCTGCCCGGTTGGATTCCACGAATACGTATAGCCCGGAGTTCCGCCCGAAGTGCCCGACTGAATGGAGCCGTTCGAAGAACCGCAATTAATTGCATTCACAGTGAAAGTGGTGCTGATGGGCGGATTATTGGTAACCGTAAACGAAGTGGTGGAGGAACAGTTCCCCGATGAAACCGTTACCGAATAATTTCCTGCCGAAGATATTACAATGGCAGAAGAAGTGGAGCCGGTGCTCCACGAGAAATTGCTTCCGCCTGAAGCGGTGAGTGTATTGCTTCCGCCCGAACAAAGTTTGTTGTTTCCTGAAATGGTTGCCGTGAGGTTTGAACTCACATTCACCGTTACGCTGGTAGTGCTCGAGCAACTTCCATTGGTAACCGTAACGGAATAAGTGGTGGTTGCAGTGGGAGAAACCACAATGGAAGAAGTGGTGGCATTCGTACTCCACGAAAAACTATTTCCTCCCGAAGCGGTGAGCGTTGAACTTCCACCGGAACAAATGGTAAGATTGCCCGAAACAGATGCCGTGATACTTGAACTGATGATTACCGTTACGCTCGTGGTGCTTGAGCAGTTTCCGTTTGAAACTGTAACGGAGTAAGTAGTGGTTACTGTCGGAGAAACCACAATGGAAGAAGTGGTGGCGCTGTTGTTCCACGAATAATTATTTCCGCCCGAAGCGGTGAGCGTGGTGTTTCCTCCCGTGCAAATGGTAAGATTTCCTGAGATGGATGCGGTAATAGTTGAACTCACAATTACTGTTGCGCTGGTGGTGCTCGAGCAACTTCCGTTGGTAACCGTAACCGAGTAAGTGGTGGTAGCCGTAGGAGAAACCACAATGGAAGAAGTGGTGGCGCTGTTGTTCCACAAATAATTATTTCCTCCCGAAGCGGTGAGCGTTGTATTTCCACCGGAACAAATGGTAAGGTTTCCTGAAATGGAAGCGCTGAGAGAAGAATTCACGGTTACTATCACCGTATCATTCGCGTTTCCGCAGGAAGTGGTAACGGTGCAAATATAGGTAGTGGTGGAAGCCGGAGTCGCAACCGGGTTTGAGATGTTCGGATTATTCAGCCCGGTGGAAGGCGACCAAACGTACGCGCTTCCGCCCGAAGCGGCAAGCGTGGTGTTTCCGCCATTGCAAATAGTAACATCAGGTCCCGCAGAAACAAGCGGGGAAGAAGTTACCGTAACAATCACCGGCTGGTGATAGGTGCCGGGGCAGGTTCCTACGTAATAAGTATACGTTCCTGCCGTGAGAACCGAAGTGGTGTACGTGTTTCCGGTGCCGAGTGTGTTGCCTGCCACTAATTGGTCGTACCAGATAATAGTGGTTCCGTTGGGAACCGTTCCGCTTAGCGTGGCGGTGAGCGTGGCGCTCTGCCCTGCGCAAATGGTAACATTCGGGGCGTTTATGATAAAGTTGGTAAGCGTTCCGTTAGTTGTTCCGGCTCCTCCTATGGTGGCTCCGTTCGGAGGAAATAATGTCAGCGCATCTGAGTTGGTGGTTCCGTTGGCACCTCCGGCAGCAGCGGCTGCGGGAGCGCCATTTGAAAAACCAATGTATCCGCCACCGCCACCGCCTCCGGGTCCTTCGGCTTCGTACACTTTTCCTCCGTTTGAAACATAGAACGCTCCTTTGGTAATTGCCTGGTTGCCTCCTTTGCCTCCATTGGCTGTGATGGATATTCCGGAAATGGTTCCAACAGAATTTATGAGAACGGTTCCTCCTGCTCCGCCTCCGCCTGAGCCATCGGTTCCTGCATAACTGGTGGCTGCGGGAGTGCCGGATGAATTGGTTCCGTTCGTTCCGTTTGATATAAATTGCCCTGCGCCTGAAATGGTTCCGTAGTTCATCAGGTAAATCAATGCGCCACCGGTTCCTCCCTTTCCTCCTTCGTTGTCATTCTGGTCGCCTGAGCCGCCAGCGCCTCCGAGAAATAATCTGCCGGTGGAATAATCGAGTGGTCTTCCTCCATAACCGCCAACAGCATTTCTGTTGTCGCCTGTCCAACTGGTGTTGTTGGGAGGGGTAGTGGTTGGATTTTTATTGGCGTTTGAAAAAGAATATCCTCCCTGACCGCCTCCCGAAGAAGTGTTGGCGGAAAATCCGGGCCACTGAAGATTCCATGCGGTGGTCCATCCGGCAATCGAGTTATCGGGGTTTCCATGTCCGTTCCATAAAAGAGGATTTCCTCCGTTGGCTCCTCCGCCTCCTCCTGCATTATGCCCGTTTCCTCCTCCGCCACTGTTTGCGCCAGCGCCCCTGCAATACCTGCCTCCGTATATATCGTAATCAACTGCATATCCTGCTATGCCTTCTCCTTTTTCTGCGCCCCATGATTGAAGCAGGGAAGCGCTTATATCAGGTCCTATTCCATAAGCAGCGGAGTCCTCTAAAAGTTCCGAGCGGAATCCTTTTCCTGTTACATCAATGCTGCCGCCCGCATTAATGGTGGTATTGTTCTGAACTTCCATGGCGCATACTCCGCCTATGCTTCCGTTCCACGGGTCGCAGGTAATGGAGCCGCCACCGTTTACGGTGAGCGATGAATAGCGGGGCACGCGCACCACCAGCACTCTTCCCGCAGCGGTATACGTATTTGTCAGCGGGCAGTCGAGCGTGATGGTGGTTCCGCTGATGCTGTATACTTCGGCAAATTCCCAGTTGCCGCATTCGTGGTAATTGAGAACGTAGCCCCAGGTGCTGTCCCGCGGTTCGCTGAAAGTGCTCCACGAAGGAGGGCCGGGAAAAGGAGGAACTCCGTTGATTTCGGCTCCCTGAATTTGAATGAGCAGGAGCAAATCTCCGGCAGCAAGGTTGCCGGGAAATCTTCCGTTGGCATTCAGCGTGCCGCTGGCAACTGCAATGGCGGTGGCGCCTGCTGCTGCATTTGCAGTGAGCGTGGTATATTCGTTTACTACATTATTAGCAGTAGAAATTACTTTGGCTCCGTCTTTCCCGCGCTGGGCGAAGGAGAGGTAAAAAGTAAAAAATAAAAGGTAAAAAGTAAAAAGTAAGCGAGCGCTATTCAATGAAAAATATTTGTTTCGTATTTTTCGCATCATTTCGTTTTTCGAAGATTTGGCAAAGTAAGTAATTTTATGCGAAAGAGTAAAATCGTATCTAAGACGAAGAAAGTGGGCAAAAAGTTGCAGGGGATTTGGGAAATATTATTTATAACTGATTGAACCGGTTTTGGAATGTTGGAAGAATGGAATAATGGGAAACAGCCGATCTTCCTCCGAAGGAGGGTGTAAAATAAACTGTGTTTAAGGGTTAAAGTTATTTTTTCCTTGACACAGTTTATTTTACACCCTCAAAGAAAGGGTTTGTTACACTGGCAAGATAACTGAAAAATTTATTTTCTGCATTCTCATTTTCATCTTACATTCGCCCGTTCAATTTTTTTTCACATTATCAATGCAACCTTGCGCGCTAAACCTGCATCTCTAAATAAACAATCACAGCAATGAAATTCTTTACCCTCTTTCAAAAATTCCTATTCGCACTTTTACTTTTTCTTCTCGCAGGAAATAATTCCTTCTGCCAGACCACAGTCAACTTTGTTTACATCGGCTCCTCGCAAACATGGACGGTTCCCGGTTGCGTAAACACCATTACCGTAGCGGTGAATGGCGCGCAGGGCGGCTGTACTAATGGCGGTTTGGGCGCAGTGGTTACCGCCACGCTTTCTGTCACTCCCGCGCAGGTGCTGCAAATAAATGTGGGCGGGCAGGGAAGCAATCCCGCTGCCGGATGGAATGGCGGTGGTGCAGGGCAATCCTCTTCAACTGTTGGCTATGAATCATGCGGTGGCGGAGGCGCTTCCGATATAAGAATTACTCCATATTCTCTTACCGACCGTGTGGTTGTTGCCGGTGCCGGTGGCGGCATGGGTGGCGGAGACCAGGATGCACTCGGAGGCGATGGCGGTTGCGCTACCGGAGGAACCGGAACAAGTCCGTTCGGGCAAGGTGGATCAGGCGGAACACAAACTGCAGGAGGTGCTGGCGGCCCGCCCTGGGCTGGATGTACTGTATGCACTCCCGGCTCAAACGGAGCATTAGGAATAGGCGGTGCTGGCGCTCCCGACCTTGATTATAATCTTGGACCTGGCGGTGGCGGAGGCGGTGGTTATTATGGCGGTGGCGGTGGCGGTTCTGATGATTGGCAAACTCCTCCCTTGGGCGGAGGCGGAGGCGGAGGCGGTTCCAGTTTAGTTCCTGCCGGAGGAAACTGCACGCAGGCAACAAATCCCGGCAACGGAGCTATTGCCATTACGTATTCAGGAGGCGGGCTTACTGCCGCAGTAAATTCAACACCTGAAAGTTGTTCTGCCGCAGACGGAACGGCAACAGCAACTCCTTCGGGAGGAGCAAGTCCTTACACGTATGCGTGGAGTACCTTGCCTCCTCAAACCACGCAAACGGCAACCGGTCTTTCCGCAGGAACATACACGGTGCTGATTAGCGATGCTGGCGGATGCACCACCACAGCAACGGTGGCGGTAACTTCTTCTTCCGGTCTTACTGCAACTTCTTCTTCCACTCCTGAAAATTGTTCTGCCGCAAACGGAACGGCAACCGCAAGCCCTTCGGGAGGAACTTCTCCTTATACTTATTTATGGAATCCCACGGGACAAACAACTTCTACTGCAACAGGCCTCTCAGCAGGAAATTATACAGTTGTGATTGCAGATTCCAGCGGATGCAATACACAGGTTACTGTAACGGTAGGTTCTTCGGCTAATCTTTCTGTAACCGCTTCTTCCACGCCCGATGGATGTTCTTCCGGAACAGGAACAGCAACCGCAAGTCCTTCCGGAGGAAATTCTCCCTATACATATTCATGGACTACTTCTCCCACGCAAACCACGCAGATGGCGATCGGACTTACTGCGGGAACGTATGTGGTAACCGTAACCGATGTGAACGGCTGCTCCAGCAGCGCCACAGTTACGGTAACGAGCAATTCATCTCCTCCCAGCGTGACTGCCTTATCGCCCAGCACCATTTGCTTCGGGCAAACTACTGCAAACCTCAGCGCATTTGCTCCCACGGCAGTTTCGTATACATGGTCTCCCACTACAGGGTTAAGTTGCTCATCGTGCGCCAACACTACTGCCAATCCTGCGTTTACCAATACCTATACGGTATATGTTACCGATGCGGGCGGCTGCACCAATTCCGCTTCCGTTCCCGTAACAGTAGGCGTTCCCCCTGTGGTAACGGTAACTCCTCCTGTTACCATTTGCGTAAACGACACTGCTTTCCTTACCAGCAACCCGCAGGGACCCGTGCAGCAGCAGCCCTACAATTATTATTGGACTCCTCCGACTGCAATTATTTATGATTCGCCCACCACCAACCTTTCGCAGAATCCATTAGTTTCCCCCATCACTACCACGCCTTTTTGCGTGTACGTGACCGATAACTGGGGCTGCAAGGATACGGCATGTACATTGGTAACCGTCATTCAGAAAGTTTCGGTGACAGTCACCAGCCAGCCCGACACGATTTGCCTGGGCGATACCATTACGCTTTGCTCCAATATAAATAACGCCACCAGTTACTGGTGGAGTCCAGGAGGGCAAACCACTACCTGCATTACGGTGGTGCCTACCAGTTCCACTTATTATTCGGTAACGGGAACCGACCTGAACGTTTGCTTTGATTCCGATTCGGTGGAAATAATGGTAGGGCAGATACCGCAGTTAACCGTGGTACAGCGACACTGCGCAGAACCCCTGGTTGCTTCCGAGCACGTCCACCACATTTACGGTCATCATCACCGATAAATACGGCTGCGGAGACACCGCCACCACCACTGTGTTTGTGGAAACCGTTCCCTCCATTTCCTGGGGAGATGACTGGATTCCCTATATCACCTGCGATGGTTTTGTGGCGCCTTACAATGCAAATGTGAGCGATAACGGAACGCATACCGAATGGATTTTTGGCGACAACTCCACCTTCACCGATTACCAGCCCACTTCGGGATTGAACTGGATAAGCACGCCTG
>JACQAL010000048.1 GCA_016195025.1 Bacteroidota bacterium
AGTTTGGATGTCTTTGGCTACGATCGGTTATCAAACGAATCAAACGCTCTATCAAGTAAAAACAGGATTGTTTAAACAGTTCCTTGTGCAACAACTCAGAACACCACTAACTCATTTTCACTAATCTTGCGAAAGTCCTACGTATTTTAAAGATTGAATGGAAGTCGTCTCCTGAAATGGCTGTGATGCCACTTAGAGATGATGCCTGAACAGGAGTGTTTCTTTGAATTGCAGTTCCATCGCCCAATTGTCCATAAGCATTTTGCCCACAACCCCAGACCGTGCTGTCATCTTTAAGGAATAGGGAAGCATGCCCTGCGCCTTCAACTGCGATTATATTCCCTGCTCCCCAAGTTGAGCTTACCTGAACAGGTATGTATTTACCAGTAGTTGTTCCATCACCTAATTCTCCAAGTCCATTATATCCGCAAGCCCAAACCATACCATCACTTTTCAGGAAAAGACAATGAAAACCGCCTCTTGCTGAAATAGCAATAATTCCGCTAAGCGATGTTATTTGTACTGGCATAGGATGCGCGTTATTATCCGATGTTCCTAATCCTAATTCTCCCCACATATTGTCTCCACAAATCCATACAGTACTATCACTTTTTAAAAAAATAGAGGCAAACATCCCCGAAATACTAATTATGCCACTTAAGGAAGGTATCTTTACAGGAGTATTTCTTTGAATCGTTGTTCCATCACCTAATTCTCCAAGTTGATTAATACCACAAGCCCATACAGTACTATCACTTTTTAGAAAAAGAGAATAATTTCTCCCTGCGGAAATGGCGATAATGCCTGTCAGTCCAATTACCTGAACAGGAATATTTTTTGAAATAGTTGTTCCATCACCTAATTGTCCAGATGTATTATCACCACATGCCCAAACAGTACTGTCATTCTTAAGAAAAAGAGAATGATTAGTCGATGCCGAAACAGCAATAATATTTGTTAATCCACTTACTAAAACAGGAAGAGAAGCATTACCATATGCACCATTACCCAATTGCCCTGCATTATTACTTCCACACGACATTGCCTTTCCTTCACTACAAGCAAAAAGAGAATAATATTCCCCTGCTGAAATAGATTGGGCAGTTGTCTTGTAGACGATACTTAAACTAAGAACTGCTGCCAAGCCGAGTAAAACTTTTTTCATTGTCTTTGACTCACCCCTCTTTCCCCTCTCTACGCGTAGAGAGGGGATGAAAGGGGAGAGTTATTTATCGGTGATTATTAATTTACCTGTTGTAATGACCTCACTTGTCCCTTGTCCCTTGTCCTCTGTTACTTTATAAAAATAAATTCCGCATGGTAAACCATCGCGGGTGATTGTGAGATTCCTCGCTCCGCTCGGAATGACACTTTGTGTCACCTCTTGCCCGTAGCAGTTGTAAACGGTGAGAGTTGCGTTGTGTAATGGAGTATTTGTTTGCAAAGTTGCCTGCGTAGAGAAGGGGTTTGGGGAAATTGAAAATTCTGTTTCCATATTTATTTGTAATATCCCAGCGCAAGAGTTAACTGTAACTGTTACAGTTCCCGTAGTAGCTGATGCGCCATTCGACAGATAGCAGCTATAAATAATGGTGGTAGTGGGGCTTGCAACAGGATTTGATATGTTTGGATTGTTCAAACTTCCGGCAGGGGACCATACATAGGAAAAAGGTCCAGGGTCGTTAGTACAAATTGCAGTGATAGTTGTTGACTGTCCGTTACAAATAGTAACATCTGGAGACATAGTAACAGCAAGAGACGGAGACATTATAGCTTGAGGTGACTTTGTTTGCCCCTGCACAACTGTCAGCGCGAGAACTGCTGCCGAAACGAGTAAAACTTTTTTCATTGTCTTTGACTCACCCCTCTTTCCCCTCTCTACGCGTAGAGAGGGGATGAAAGGGGAGAGTTATTTATCAGTGATTATTAATTTGCCTGTTGCAATGGCCTCACTTGCCCCTTGCCCCTTGTCCTCTGTTACTTTATAAAAATAAATTCCGCTTGGTAAACCATCGCGGGTGATTGTGAGATTCCTCTGACCTACGGTCGCCCCGCTTTGCGGGGTGCTCGGAATGACACTTTGTGTCACCTCCTGCCCGTAGCAATTGTAAAGCGTGAGAGTTGCGTTGTGTAATGGATTTTCTGATTGCAAAACTGTCTGTGTGGAAAAAGGATTGGGAGAAATAGTAATCGCTCTTTGCTCGAATAATTGTGAAACATTATTAGGACAACTTACAAAAGCAGAATCAACATATATACATAGATTATTATCAGTTATTGTTAAAGTATACATACCTATTGCAAGACCAGTGGCAGTTTGAGTTATTTGCGCTGTTGGATTCCATGAATAAGCATAAGGAAATGTACCGCCTGAAATATTTGCTGTTACACTGCCATCGCTTGAAGTGCATAATGAAGCATTTGTAATTGTCATGCTTGTAGTTAGAGCAGTTGGCTGTACGATGGTTGCTGTTGTGATTGTTGCACAAGAGAGGGAATCAGTTACGGTTACAGTATAACTTCCTGCACTGAGTCCAGTAATTGATGAAGTCGTTTCTCCAGTACTCCATAAATAAGAATAAGGTGGAATTCCGTTTGATGCATTTATAAGAGCACTTCCGTCATTTCCTCCGTTACAATTTATATTTGTTGTAGATAAACTTGCAGAAGAAGGACACCATTCCCAAAAATCCTGTTTGAAATTAAAACTAAGAGTACTGCCATCATTTCCTGTTCCTATGTATCCTTTGTTACCTATTGAAAAACCAACAGCATAGTGTCTTGCTGTTCCATCAAAGATTGTTTTTTGCGTCCATGCATTTGTTACTTGATCCCATTCCCAAAAATCTTTTTTATTAGCTCCATCATATCCTGTTGCGATATATCCTTTTAGACCGATAGAAAATCCAATGGCTTGGTATCGTGCTGTTCCGGCAAACTGGGCTTTCTGAATCCATGTGTTGCTTGATGGGTCGTATTCCCAAAAATCATTTTTATATATTGGAAATTGCTGTCCTGTACCAATGTATCCTTTTGTGCCAATGGAAAAGCCAACGGCATTCTGTCTTGCCGTTCCACTAAAGTTTGCTTTTTGTGTCCATACATTCGTTGCCTGATTCCATTCCCAGAAATCTGAGCGCAACGAATCAACATCACGCCCTGTTCCAACATATCCCTTTGTGCCGATTGAAAAACCGATTGCACTGCCTCGTGCTGTTCCCCCAAAATTTGCTTTTTGTGTCCACACATTTGTTGCCTGATTCCATTCCCAGAAATCCTGCTTATAAGTACCATCTACTCCTGTTCCTATATATCCTTTAGTGCCTATGGAAAAAGCAACTGCGTATCTTCTTGCCGATACAAAGTTTGCCTTCTGTGTCCACGTATTGTTTGCCTGATCCCATTCCCAAAATGTCTGCGTGTCGGCATTGTTATTATCATTTCCTGTTCCTACGTACCCTTTTGTACCTATGGAAAATCCAGTAGCATATTGTCTTGCCGTTCCACCAAAGTTTGCTTTTTGTGTCCACGCACCTTGAACTTTTGCAATTCCACAAAGAGCAATTAATAAGATGAGTAAAACTTTTTTCATTGTCTTTGACTCACCCCTCTTTCCCCTCTCTACGCGTAGAGAGGGGATGAAAGGGGAGAGTTACTTATCAGTGATTACTAATTTGCCTGTTGCAATGGCCTCACTTGCCCCTTGCCCCTTGTCCTCTGTTACTTTATAAAAATAAATTCCGCTTGGTAAACCATCGCGGGTGATTGTAAGATTCCTCGCTCCGCTCGGAATGACACTTTGTGTCACCTCCTGCCCGTAGCAGTTGTAAACCGTGAGAGTTGCGTTGTGTAATGGAGTATTTGTTTGCAAAGTTGTTGAAGTGGAGAAGGGGTTGGGAGAAACAGAAAAACTTTTTTGACTACCGTAGTTGTTTACTCCGGCAGGAGGATTTCCTCCCTGAGAAGTTTTCAAAGACGCCCTGCAACTATTTATTGCATTCCACATGACTGCTTTTTGTCCGGCTGTAAAAAAGCATTTCAATGCATCGTCCGCGTAAGTCATGTAATTTGTGCAAAGCGCAACCTGTGTCAGCCCGCTGCATGTATCCATAGAAGAAGAACATGAACCATCTGATGTATATGTATCGGGTATTCCATCCACATCAATTGCACACGCATTTCCAACCGTATATACTAATCCGAACCAATGCCCCAATTCGGAACTTGCAGTTTTTCCTAAGTTATAAGGCGGACAAGTTCCGTTCACCGTGCAGTAATGAATAACCAAAGCATCGGTGCTTGCAGTTGCACAGGGAAACTGCGAATAACCAATCAGCCCGCCTGCAAGATTGCAAACATAAATATTCAAATAACTGTCTCTATCCCAAATATCATCGCCACCTGTTGCGGAAGACATTACTTTATTATCGCTTGTAAAGGATACAGCGGTTGTTTGCTTATGAATAATTCCATTCGTAGGGTTTCCATTGGGGTCTTGCTGCGCAAGCATAAACTGAATATTTGTATTTGCGGCCGGGGTGTATGTATTTGCACAAGTTGTGTCGCTGTAATCATAATTAAGAGTTTGCAACTGCTGAAGAATTGTGGGGTCAGAAACATTTTGCCCAGCGCTATTGTAAATTACATGAAACACCGTTGGAACAACGAGCGTTTGAGAAAATGATTTGCAAAAAATTGCAATCAGAGAGAGAGTAAATATTTTTTTCATTGTTGTTTATTTATCAGTGATTATTAATTTGCCTGTTGCAATGACCTCATTTGCCCCTTGCCCCTTGTCCTCTGTTACTTTATAAAAATAAATTCCGCTTGCAAGATTGCCGCGCTCAATGACGACTGATGACTGATGACTGATGACTACTGACTTTACCTCCTGCCCGTAGCAGTTGTAAACCGTGAGAGTTGCGTTGTGTAATGGAGTATTTGTTTGCAAAGTTGTTGAAGTGGAGAAGGGGTTGGGGAAAAGAGAAACTGTCTGCTGATAATTATTTTCATTAACTCCAATAATAAACCCACAACCGCCATTGTCAATGCTGTCATTATAGGTGGATTCTATATGTGTTGTATCATAAACCGCAGTCACATGAATGTAAAACATTCCCCAATTGTAATTCGTGAATCCTATGTATGTTGTGTCTGGATTTCCAATGCAAGGATCATAATAAAAACCTGTCTGCTTAGTAAAAATATAAAGATTGGTATCTCTGTACACTTTATACCCCACTAAAGTATCTGTTTTTATAGAATCGGGAGGAGACCAAGAAAGACCCCAACAATTCCATCCTGGAGGATATTGATACTGACAACTGAATTGTAAATTTTTAATTGGATTAATCTGCCCATGCACAACTGTCAGCGCGAGAACTGCTGCCGAAACGAGTAAAACTTTTTTCATTGTGTGTTTTTATGACTCACCCCTCTTTCCCCTCTCTACGCGTAGAGAGGGGATGAAAGGGGAGAGTTATTTATCAGTGATTATTAATTTACCTGTTGCAATGACCTCACTTGCCCCTTGCCCCTTGTCCTCTGTTACTTTATAAAAATAAATTCCGCTTGGTAAACCATCGCGGGTGATTGTCAGATTCCTCGCTCCGCTCGGAATGACACTTTGTGTCACCTCCTGCCCGAAAGAATTGTAAATGGTGAGAGTTGCGTTGTGTAAAGGAATATCTGTTTGCAAAGTTGCCTGTGTGGAAAAGGGATTTGGGTAAATAGAAATACTATTTTCTCCTAAATATTCTTGTGTGGATGAAACGGAGCATGGAATTGTTACCTGCGTTGGTGAAGGATGAGGGGAATTATTTTGTATGCCGATACCCAATTGTCCATTGTCTGCAAGACCGCAGGCCCAAACTGTTCCATTATTTTTCACAAAAAAAGATTGATAGGAAGAACCCCCAGCTGCTATAGAGAGGATATTTGAAAGAGAATTTATTTGTACAGGAATAGATTTATTGACGGTAGTACCATCACCCAATTCTCCATCTAAATTGTATCCGCAAGCCCAAACTGTTCCATTATTTTTTAGAAAAAGAGAATGTTCGCCCCCTGCTGCTATTGAAATAATGCCTAAGAGAGAAGATATTTGAACAGGAGTCAATTTACTTATTGTAGTGCCATCGCCTAATTGTCCGGAACTATTCAGGCCACAAGCCCAAACCGTTCCGTTACTTTTGAGAAAAAGAGAATGCTCGCCCCCTGCTGCTATTGCAATAATGCCTGAGAGAGAAGGTATCTGTACAGGAGTACTTTTAAAAATTGTTGTTCCATCGCCCAATTGTCCATAACTATTCAAACCAAATGACCAAACTGTTCCATTGCTTTCAAGAAAAAGAGAGAAGTCATCTCCTGCTGATACAGCTACTATTTTGGGAAGCCCATTAACTTGAATAGGAATAGTATCGAAAATGGGTCCGCAAGCCCACACCGTACTGTCATTCTTCAAAAAAACAGATTCATTAGCACATATAGATATAGCGGAAATTGCTGTAATGTTTACCTGCACGAGTAAACAAGTGGTATCAGTGTTTCCATCGCCTAATTGTCCATTTTGATTTTGCCCGCAAGCCCAGGCAGTTCCATCGCTCTTTAAGAAAACAGAATGGTCGTCTCCCGCCCCAACAGAAATAATTCCTGTAAGAGAATTAATAATCAGAGGGCTTGATGTGTTTCCACTACTGCACCCGTTGCCTAAATCTCCAGAGAAATTTCCTCCGCACGACCATGCGGTGGAATCTTTACAGACAAAAAGAGAATGATTATGTCCGCCAGCAATGAATTGTGCATTTGTCTGCCCGTGCGCAACCATCACCGTGAAAACAATTATCAGAGCGAGTAAAACTTTTTTCATTTCCTAAAAATCAGTTTTTCAATTATGTGTAAAATAAATCTGAACAACAAAAGTAAAAATTTATTTCGTAAAAGCAAATGAAGGAGCGGAAGTTTTCAACTCTATGTAAGGATTTGCGCTCCTTGCCGTGAGAAGGAAGAAAAACCAAGACCTTCAAGGTTTTAGAAACCTTGAAGGTCTTTCTTTTTATGCGACAATTTTGTACATTCTCACCGCACCCCAAAAAATAATGTCAGAAACTGACATGGCTTTTGTCATTTTATTTTTTTTCATTTACAATGTTCTTTTCAAACACACGCCATGCAGGAAAAATTTTCTCTCAAAAAATACTGGCTCAAACAACTGAATGCAGCGCTTGATAAAAGAAAACTAACGCCCGAAAAAATAGCTGTACTGCTCAAAGAAAATAAAAGCAACATCAGCAATGCGCTCACTGGCAAACGGTATTTTGCACCTGATAAAGCATATGAATGGTGCCTCAAACTTGCCATTCCGCCTCACGAAGTTTTTAATCTGCCCCTTCCGCAGCCCGTAACTGAAAAGCGCGTGTATGCGGGCGCTGAATTAACAACAACTAATGAAGCATCCATTCTTGATTGAAACAAAAATAATCAGCATGCCCATGAGAGTTGCCACCGGAGAGATGATTGCCGCCTCAATCAATAGTATACCGAAACAACTCGGCTTTGCGAACGGAGGGATAAGGGACAGGGGACAGGGGACGGGTGAATTTCCCTTGCCGCTTGCCCCATGTCCCTTGTCCCATTTTCGGATTCCCGACTACCGATGGTATAAAGACACATTGGTTAAGATTGCGGTTGCTTCCATCCTGACTAAAGTAACTTCAATTATAATTATGGTTGCTTCAATTAAGACCAAAGTCACTTCCATTGATATTGCGGTTGCTTCCATCTTGACTAAAGTAACTTCAATTAAGAGTATGGTTGCTTCAATTAAGACCAAAGTCACTTCCATTGAGATTATGGTTGCTTCCATCTTAACCAAAGTCACTTCAATTAAAATTGCGGTTGCTTCCGTCAAGAGTATAATTGCTTCTATCTTGACTAATGTTACTTTAATTAAGATTGAAGACACCTTCTTCCCGATTAAAGACAATTTTCGTTACTGTTCGGGTAACATAATGCAAACAATGCGAACGTATGCGAATACCGCGAATAAACAACATTCGATTCCTTAATCCTTAATCCTTAATCCTTCATTAATCATGGCAAACAAAAAAACACCCAAAACCGTAGTAGTGCTTCCGCTGGAAGCAACCACCCACACCAGTGATTTCATTACCGATGCGCAGAACATTCACGATTTGCTGCTGAACAATGCTAACTTTCCCACCCTTCAGAATGACCTTCCGCAACTGCAGGCGGATATCAACCTGCTCACTGCCGATGAAGGCGATGTGCTCAAGCGCAAACCGGGCGCAGCATCAGCCGCCAATGAAAAGAAATTGGAAATTTATAATCAATTAGACGGCATGCGCGCAACTGTTCAAAGGGTGGTGAACCTTCCGGCAAACGTTGCCAACGCGGCTGCCATGGTGCAGGGCGCGGGCATGCTGGTGAAAGGCAAAGGAGGGCAAAAAGGAAAAGACAATCTTACCGTTCACAACGGAGATATGAGCGGCTCATGCGATTTAATTGCCAAAGCCGCTGCCAAAAAAGCCGCCTACCTCTGGCAGCAAAGCACTGATAACGTAAACTGGGTGTATTGCGACCCCATCTGCACGCTTGAAACAAAAAACACGGTGTTCAACCTTGCCGTGAAAACCGATTACTGGTTCCGCTTCCGCGCCATTCTGCCGGCAAAAGCAAGAAAGGTAAAAACGAGCAAGAAGTTAAAGAAAGAAAAAGCAGCCGATGCCGACTGGAGCCAGAGCGTGAAGATTACCGTGGTGTGAAATCAACGAAAAACGAAAAAGTACGAACGTACGAACTACGAAATTTTCTATTCTTCGTACTTCGAATGTTCGTGAATTTCTGTTCGCACCTCGTTGATTTTTTCTATGCTGTAATTAAAAATATTTTATTACTATTGTGCTCTGCTGACAAATTATTTATGAATGAAAAATTCTTCTTGCATAGTAAGTAGTATTTTTTTCTCTTTTCTTTTTTCTCTTTTCTCTCTTCTTGCCGCAGCGCAGTCATTAACTCCCAATGTGGTTGCTTCACAGGGCGATTATGTTACTTCCGCAGGCGGCTCTCTGTCATGGACATTGGGAGAAATATCAGGCGAAACTTATTCTTCCGCAACTAATTTTCTAACGCAGGGATTTCAGCAGCCCGACACTGTATATGTGACGGCTGTTTCAAATCCTGTAGAACAAACTATTTCTGTTTATCCGAATCCGGTTATTGATAACCTGATGATTAATTTTTCAGTTTCGGGAGAAAATTATTTTGCCGAAGTGTTTGACATGACCGGGCGAATGCTCACGCGAAAATATATTTCATCGGCTCAAACAAAAATTTCATTCAGTCCGTTTTCAGAAGGAATTTACCTGCTCACTATCAGCAATGCAGAAACTCATATTACATACTCTTTCAAAATACATAAGTTAAAATAACAGCAAATGAAAAAATTCTTTACCCTTTCAGTCATTGCAGTTGCACTATCTTCTGCTTCTGCACAAGCGCCACAATCTTTCAAATATCAGGCAGTGGCGCGCGATGCATCGGGAAATGAACTGGTAACTACTGCGCTCACAGTTCGCGCAACCATTCACGACATTAACCCAACCGGCACTATTCTTTATCAGGAAACATTTTCTGTTACCACCAATCAGTTCGGATTGTTTTCCGTTAACATAGGGCAGGGAGCCGTGGTGCAGGGAAATTTTTCAACCATCAATTGGGGAACAGGAGCAAAATACATGCAGCAGGAAGTTGATTTTGGAAGCGGATTTCAGAATATGGGAACTTCACAATTGCTCAGCGTTCCTTACGCATTATATTCTTCTAACGGAACACCGGGACCCACCGGAGCAACAGGTACAATGGGACCAGCAGGCGCCAATGGCGCAACCGGTGCAACGGGTCCGGCAGGTGCGAATGGAGCAACCGGTCCCACTGGTTCTGCCGGTGCAAATGGTGCAACAGGAGCGCAAGGTGCAACAGGTGCTGCAGGTGCAAATGGTGCAACGGGTCCTGCTGGAATAAATGGTACTAACGGAACGAACGGCACCAATGGAGCAACGGGTGCAACTGGTGCAGCAGGAACAAATGGAACTAATGGAGCAACTGGCGCCACAGGCGCAACCGGTCCTGCTGGAGCAAACGGTGCGACAGGTGCGACTGGAAGTGCGGGAGTAGTTACAGCAGTTTCACCACTCTCACTTTCAACGGGAACAATTTCAATTACAAGCCCGTTGCCTATTGCAAACGGAGGAACAAATAATGGAAGTTTAGGAGTAACCAGCGGTGGAATAATTTATGCCGATGGTTCTAAACTTATGAATAACGGTGCAGGCGTTTTTGGTAATGTGCTCACATCTGGCGGTGCGGGTGCGCCTGTTTGGTCTTCCACTTCAGGGCTTGTGAGGTGGGATCAGATTGCCGCTCCCACAGCAAATCTTTCTCTTGCACATGGCGCAAATACCACCGCATTCACATTTAATTCTGTTACTTCTGCCAATGCATTTGCTTTATCTTCCAGTTCACTCACATCAGGTACATTGCTCAACTTGTCTTCCGCTTCAACAGCGGGTACAGGAAGCGGTTCATCAACGGTGCTTAACATATCAAGGTCAGGCGCTAATGCAAACGCATCGCATACTGCTTACGGACTTTACAGTTCAGTTATAAATACAGGATCGCCAAACTGGAACTATGGCGGATATTTTAATGCTTCTGGTGCAAGCAATATGAATTATGGGGTATACGGAAATTCTACAGGTGGAACAGGCACCAACTATGGAGGATATTTTAATGCAGGCAGTTCTGCATCGAATTATGGTGTTGCTGCATATACAACTGGTAGCGGTGCTAATGATAATGCATCTGTGGGTATAAACCAATCAACAGGAGCGGGAGGCAGTCAATATGGTCTATATGGAGGCAAGTATGGTAATATCGTAACAGGTAGCGGTTACGCAGTATATGGAAATGCTATTGGTACAGGAACTACCAACTACGGTGGTTATTTTTCCGCATCGGGTGCCACCAATAATTATGGTATTTATTCGTCATCGGTAAATAGTCCAGGCACTGGATATGGTGGAGAATTTCATGGCGGCTATATAGGAGTAAATGGTGTTGCCGATGCAAGCACGTATACTTCTACAGCAATTGGTGTTTACGGCAGCGCAAATGGAACTGCAGGTAGCCGCTATGGAGTATATGGATCAGCAGCCAATGCAGGTCCGGCAGTAAATTATGGTGTTTTTGGTTATGCTGCGGGGGCAACTACTAACTGGGCAGGATATTTTTTAGGAAATGTCCGAGTAAGCGGAGGGAGTGTCGGCATTGGAATAGACCCTTCTTTCCCACTTGATGTTAACGGAACTGCCACTACCAGTTATACTAATTATGGGTATCTCACTACGGGAGGTGCAGGAAATAATACAGGTTCATCCGGTTCAGTGAGTGTGTCTATCAGGGCATCTGGCAGAATTATTTGCTCTGAAATTGATGCAACCTCCGATGCCCGCATTAAAAAAGTTATTGGCGTTTCAAATAACGCAAATGATTTGAATACTTTGCTCGGCATCCGCATTAAGGATTATAAATTCATTGACACCATAGGAAAAGATAACCGCATTCACAAAAAACTAATAGCGCAGGAATTGGAAACCGTGTATCCCACTGCCGTAAGCAAAATAAAAGACGAAGTGCCTGATATTTTCAGAATAGCCGAAATCAAAGGAGGAATTGTCACTGTGCCGAATAATCTCAAAGCCGGAGAAAAAGTAAAACTGATTTTTGACAAGCGCACCGAGATTGCAGAAGTATTGAAAGCAGATGCAAACAGTTTTAAAGTAAATCTTGCTGACGAAGGAAAAGTGTTTGTGTACGGAAGGCAGGTGAATGATTTCCGCGTGGTAGATTACGAAGCGCTTAGCACATTAAGCATTTCTGCCATTCAGGAATTAAGCAGGCAATTGAATGAAACAAAAAATGAACTTAATGCATACAAACAAATTGTAAGCAAAGAGGAATTTGAAAAACTAAAAGCAGAGATTGAAAAACTAAACACTGTTACAGGAATAAAAGCAGAAGCGAAAAAGTAATTCATTCATTTTATAAGCCAGAGCGTGAAGATTACCGTAGTGTGAAATCTACGAAACACGAAAAAGTACGAACGTACGAAACAAACAGCCAATAATACACATTTCGTATTTTTCGTATAGTAGACCTCTTTCATAATTCAATTTTTTGCCACAAAGGCACGAAGGCACGAAGAAATACACACAAAAAATACAGGGCTGTTCTTGGTGAATCTTGGTGACTTTGTGTTTTAGTGGCAAGTTGTTTTTTCTTTTCTGAAATGAATTATGAAAGAAGTCTAGTTTCGTTTTTTGTTTCATCCCGATTTATCGCGGACGAAGATTCGAAACGATTCGTTATCCGTACCCGTTAAAAACTTTTTCACTAATTCCTTTCTCTGTTCAATTCATTTGCATACCTTTATGCTTTCCATCGCCAGTAATATTTTTGTTGTTTAATTTTTATGCATGCTCAGAAAAATTTTCATAGCGGCATTTGTTTTTATTTTTTGCTCTGCTGATTTGTTTTCGCAGGCGGGAGAAGAATTTTCTTCGGCAGATGCCGACCCGCTCGATGGAATTTCGTATTACCGCCTGCGTGAAATTGATGTTGACGGCAAAGAAACTTTTTCGCAACTGGTGGCGGTAAATGTTACCGATGAAAACGCGCTTGCCATTGAAAATATTTTTTCAGGCGATGGAATCACCTACCTCACTGTTGACTGCAATTGCAAAAACGGTTTCGTGACGGAAATCATGGATATGACCGGCAAAAAAATTTACCTGCATACAACCGGGCAAGCCGCATCGCAAACAGAAATCAGGATTAACTCTGAAAATTTTGCGCAGGGAATTTATCTCGTGAAAGTAAGCAACGGCTATAAAACACGCACACGGAAATTCGTAATTCATAATTAACCATACATTTGCCGCATGAAAAAAAATCTATTCTCCCTCTTCACCGCCACCATTTTTTATTTCACTTCCAACGCGCAAACTTTCTGGACAGAAGATTTCGGAACGGGCTGCAACCAAAACCTGGCAGTAACTTCTTATACGGGTGTCAACGGAGCATGGACCATGTTAAACTCCGGTCCCGCCACTCAATGCGGAGGCAACACCACCCCCAACGAATGGTTTGTGAGCGCCATGGAAGCGGGTGCAGGCGCAGGCAATTGTGAAAAATCATGCAGTCCTTTTATTATTAACCGCACGCTTCATGTAGGAAATATTCCCTCTTCGCCCAATGCAAGCATTTTTTGCCCGGCAGGCGATTGTGGCGCTGCTTACGATGCTGGCGGCAACTGCGCATTGCTTTCAACGCCTCCTTCCACTCAAACAGATAAAAGAGCGGAATCGCCCGTCATTAACTGTACCGGAAAATCAACTATCACGCTTGCGTTTAACTACATTGAAAACGGAGACGGCATAAACGATGACGCCACGCTCTGGTATTTTGACGGAGCAAATTGGTCGCAACTCAGCAATCCTGCAAAAACTATTGTATGCGGAGGCAGCCAAAGCACATGGACTGCCTATTCCATTGCGCTTCCCACTACTGCAAATAATAATCCGAATGTAAAAATCGGCTTCCGCTGGGTAAATGACGATGACGGAAACGGCACCGACCCTTCCTTTGCTGTGGATGATATCACTCTCTCTGTTGCTCCCAACGCGGTTTCTCAAACAGATTTCGCTTCTCAAATTATTATTTATCCCAACCCCTCCACTGGCATTTTTCAAGTACAAGTCGGCAACGGGCAGTTGGCAATTGGCAATGAATACAAAATAGAAATCTATAATGTAATGGGAGAAAAAGTGACACAAAGTGTCATTCCGAGTGGAGCGAGGAATCTCACCATTGATTTATCAAATCAGCCCAGCGGAATTTATTTCATTCAAGTAAAAACAACAGGAGGAATCGTGAACAAAAAAATAATCATCAACCATTAAAATCAATACAGAATGAAAAAACTTTTACTCCTATTTGTCATTGCGATGGGGCGTTTCGCTCCAGAAGCAATCTCACAAAACACATGGACACAAAAAGCAAATTTTGGCGGAACCGCGAGGCAAGGTGCTATTGGTTTTTCCATAGGTACTAAAGGATATATTGGGCTTGGAGGAGACGCTTCTATGACCGGATATTCAGATTTTTGGGAATGGGATCAATCTGCAAATACATGGACACAAAGAGCAAACTATCCCGGTGCGGGATTGGTTTCTGGAATAGGTTTTTCCATCGGCACCGCAGGATATGTTGGAACAGGGTATGTTAACCATAATGATTTTTGGAAATGGGACCAGGCATCAAACACATGGTCTCAGAAAGCAAATTTTGCCGGAGTTGGCAGATATAATGCCTGTGCTTTTTCAATCGGTACTAAAGGATATGTGGGCACTGGTTCATCAGGCGGTCCTCCTTACCTTAATGATTTTTGGGAATATGATCCTGCAACAGATTCATGGACACAAAAAACAAATTTCCCCATTAATGTTTCTGCGAGGGCAGCATTTTCAACGGGTGTAAAAGGATATATCTGCAACGGATGGGATTATTCCAATAATCTGGTATCGGTTTATGAATATGACCCATCGAACAATGCATGGACACAAAAAGCAAATTTTGGAGGCGCGAAAAGAAGCAATGATGATGGATTTTCATTTGCCGGTAAAGGATATGTTGGAACAGGAAGAGATGGCTCAATTTATTATTCTGATTTTTGGGAATATGATCCTATAGCAAACAGTTGGACTCAAAGAGCAAATTTTGGCGGAGTAGCAAGAGCGGCTACTGTTGGTTTTTCCATTGGCAGTAAAGGATATTACGGAACCGGATTAAACTCTTCCGGAAATTTGTTGCAGGATTTTTGGGAATACAGCGCTATAAATAATGGAGTGAATGAAATCAATCCTGATAATTTAATTTCCATCTATCCAAATCCATCAAACGGAAAATTCACTTTGAGTTCTGAAATAACAAAAGGAGAAATAATAATTTATAACGTGCAGGGAGAAAAAGTGACACAAAGTGTCATTCCGAGTGGAGCGAGCCTGCCTGCCGGACAGGCAGGGAATCTCACCATTGATTTATCAAATCAACCAAATGGAATTTATTTTCTCAAACTGATAACAAACACCGAAGAACAGTATCAGAAGATTGTGAAAATACAATAGACATTATTCAAAATAAGAAACTATGTGTATGTTGTCATTTCGACCGAAGGGAGAAATCTCCTCATTCAGGGGGAGATTTCTCACCCTCAAAGCAGGGTTCGAAATGACAAACCTCTATAAACATCTAATCTGAATATCCAGAACGGATGTGCTGCTGCCTGTTTTGCAAATACGTATGTAGGTCCTAACGGGGCATGGACGCAAACTCCTACTGGAACAAACGACCCCGAAGCCAATGCATGGTTTGTCAGCGGTGCTGAATGCGGCAATGCTGCCGGGCAATGCGGTTCCGTATGCGGAGCAACTGACCCTTCGCTGCACGTGGGAGCAAACGATGGAGGATGGTCGCCACAAGACCCGGGCGCTGCTTACAATGCCGGTGGGTTTTGCGGAACCTTTTTTTGCGTTACTGCCAACATGAGAATGGAATCACCTGTTATTAATTGCACAGGAAAATCTAACATTACAATTGCATTTAACTATATTGAAGATGGAGACGGAACAAATGATGATGCAACGCTGTGGTATTATAACGGAGCAACATGGGCGCAAATTGACCCGCTTGCTAAAACTCCCTTTGGCGCCTGCGCTCCCCAAGGCAAATGGACTGCATTTTCCATGCTTCTTCCTGCAAGCGCAAATAATAATGCGAATGTAAAAATTGGTTTTAACTGGACGAATAATGACGATGGCGCTGGCACCGACCCTTCCTTTGCCGTAGATGATATTACTCTTTCAGTAACAGGCGGCTCAGCACCTGTGGCAAATTTTTCTACCACCAATACCATTTGCGCGGGGCAGTGCATAAACTTCACCGACCTTAGCAGCAATGCTCCCACCAGTTGGAGTTGGAGTTTTACAGGAGCAACTCCTGCCGCTTCCGCTTCACAGAATCCAACTAACATTTGTTACAACACTGCAGGAACATATACCGCAACGCTCACCGCCACCAATGCAAACGGTTCAAGCAGCACATCGCAAACCATTACTGTGAATCCGCTTCCCACCGCAAACGCGGGAAGCAATGTTACAATATGCCAGGGGCAAAGTACAACGCTGAATGGAACAGGCGGAGGAACGTATGCATGGTCGCCCACAACTGCATTGAGCAATCCGAATATTTCAAACCCGGTTGCATCGCCAACCACCACTACAACTTATTCCGTAACCGTAACAAATTCCTGCGGCTCATCCACGGCTTCAGTGAATGTGTCGGTTAATCCTTTGCCAACTGCCACTGCAGGACCAAATTCAACTGTGTGTCCAAGTACAACAGTTACAATCACGGCAACAGGCGGAGGAACCTACGCATGGAACACGGGGCAAACCACCGCTTCTATATCTGTTGCGCCTTCGGCAACTGCATCCTATACCGTTACTGTTTCCAATGCCTGCGGTTCGAGTACCGCTTCGGCAACGGTTACAATTTCCAACACGCTTGTTACAACCATTGCAGGCAGCACAACAATATGTTCCGGTCAATCCGCCACGCTCACTGCCAACGGAGGAAATACTTTTTCGTGGAGCACCGGTGGAACAAACGCTTCGGTGATTGTTTCGCCCACCGCAACTTCTTCCTACACAGTTTATGCTTCGAGCGGAACCTGTGCCGATACCGTGGCGGCAACGGTTACGGTTACTTCTCCTCCCTCTCCAAGCATTGCGGGGAACACCACCATTTGTTCAGGGCAAAGCGCAACGCTCACTGCCAGCGGAGGAAATACGTATTCATGGATTCCCGTAGGGCAAACCACTTCTTCGGTAATTGTTTCTCCGACCGCCACCAGCACTTTCACGGTGATTGCTTCCATCGGCTCGTGCTCCAATACGGCAACCACTACTGTTACGGTGAATCCAACGCCAACCGCTTTCGGTTCAAACTTTACAATTTGCTCCGGCACAATGGCAACGCTTAATGGAGGTCTCGGTGGAAATTATTCCTGGAGCACGGGACAAACCACTTCTTCCATTATTGTTGCTCCGACAACTTCCACAAATTATACCGTGATTGTTTCCAATGGGGTTTGCACCGATACAGGAATTCATTCGGCAACCGTTATTCCAATTCCTGTAGCAAGTATTTCAGGAAGCACAACCATTTGCTCCGGACAAATGGCTACACTCACCGCAAGCGGAGGAGGAACTTATTCATGGAGTAATTCCTCCACTGCTTCAACTATATCAGTTACTCCAACTTCCACCACTACTTATTCTGTGATTGCGACCGTTTGGTTCTGTAGCGACACCACAAGCGCAACCGTTTTTGTTTCTCCACCGCCTGTTGCCATAGTTTCCGGAGGAACAACCATCTGTTCCGGCAATAATGCAACTCTTACTGCCAGCGGAGGAGGAACCTATTCGTGGAGCACCGGTTCAAATAATTCTTCCATCACGGTTTCTCCTGCTGTTACCACCACTTATTCAGTAATTGTTACCAATGCGGGCAACTGCACCGCATCCGCAACTGCCACCGTGAATGTAGATATTCCTGCTGCCAATGCGGGAAACAGCGTGAGCATTGTGCAGGGAAATTCTACTGCGCTCTCTGCTTCGGGAGGAGGAACGTATAGTTGGAATACGGGGGAAACTTCTGCAGGCATTTCGGTTTCTCCTTCGGCAACCACCGAGTATTGCGTGTATGTTGCCGATGCAAAAGGATGCACCGATTCCGCCTGCGTCACAGTGTATGTGGAAGCAAATTGTTCCAACCTCGGTGAACTTTATCTTCCGAATGCCTTTTCTCCCAATGGCGATGGGCAGAATGATTCGCTGCTGGTGTACTATGGAAATTATCTCTGCATAAAAACACTGAGCATTACCATTTACAACCGCTGGGGAGAAAAAGTATTTCACTCGGATGACCCGCTATTCAGATGGGATGGCGCTGCGAAAGGAAATAAACTTGACAGCGGGGCGTATACCTATTATTTGAATGCCACGCTGAATGATAATACTGAAATCCACCGGAAGGGAACTGTGAATCTTATGAGATAAACTCCCGAAAAACTCTCCCGTTCTTAAAATATTCTTACTTTCTTCTTCGTCTGTTCCTCTCAGAACGTATGGAACGGATTTTGTTTTTCACCAACCGTGCTACCGCTTTTTCCTTTTGTATCTGTATCTAAAGAAGAGGAAGCAGATTTTGGTTTGCGGCTCATTTTATAAGAGAGGGTGATTTCATGCGCTGCGGCTCTTCCCGCCACTGCGTTAAGTGTTGAAGTCACCGCATCATAACTGTATCCGAAAGTGAACATTTTATGTTCAACTCCCACCATGAACGCAATGGCATCGCTGCGCCTGTACCATGCGCCAATGACAGCTTTCATATTCTCGTTCAGGTTGTAATCAACGCTTACGCCTGCCGACATTTCGGTGTTGCCTGCCTGCTGCGTCATTCTCACATTAGGAGATACATCCACTTTTTTCTCTCCGAGAATTTTTACTCCTCCGATATACGTCATGCGCACAGGCAGCGTTCCTTTTACTCCTGTGAACGATTGATTGGGTTTGTTCAGATGAAATCCGGATACTCCCGCGAAGGCATTTAGTTTTGATTTATCGCGCGAAGGATTCATGTACCACACCAACCCGAAACCAACATCGGGATAACTTGCTTTGTTGTTCAGCACAACTTCGTTGGACGGATTGGATGAACTGTATGAACCCAGCACATATTGGCTTTCATAAGTCAGGTTGTTTGCGTCTAATGATTTCTGACCAATCCCTCCCATCAGCGCCAGGCATAAATTCTGGTCTGCGGCAATTTCTCTGTTGTAATCAACAGCAAGTGCAAGGTCGGTGGTTTTGAATGCGCCTGCTTTGTCGTTGATTGCGCTCACTCCGACATCTAATTTTCCACCGCTCTTCATGTACAGAGGATACATTCCTGAAAAGTACATAGTGGTGAATCCTTTTTCAATGCTGCTCCACTGCGTGCGGTAGCCGAGCCCTGCTCTTAAATCTGAATTTGCTCCCATGATGGCGGGGTTCAACCGCAGGGGGTTTGCGTATGCTTGCGTGAAACGATAATCCTGAGATTTCACAAGGCAGATGGCAGATGGCAGATGGCAGATGGCAAGAAATACAATTAGTTTTTTCATTGGAAGATATTTTTTGTTTTTAATTTTGTTTTTTTTCTTTTCCCCCTTTAGGGCAGGGGCTTTTTATTTTTATCGTATAAGATTAATCAGGCCTGAGGTGTTAATTACATCTCCGTTTGTAAGGGTTCCTTTCACATAATACACATACGCTCCTTCAGGAAGTTCCTGCCCGCCAATCTGCCGCCTGCCGTCCCATCCTACTTTTATATCTTTTGTTGACCAGACAAGTTCTCCCCATCGGTTGTAAATTCCAAATTCAAAACCATCTATCCCTTCTCCGTGCGCGAAGAGAACATCATTTTGCATGTCTCCGTTAGGAGTGAAAGCAGTGGGCACCCAGAAGGTGGGTTCAATTACATAAATAGTTACCGAATCGGTATTCACGCAGCCGAAAACATCCATAACAGTTACAATATAGGTGGTGGTAACCGTTGGATTCGCTATCGGATTATAAATGCTGATATTACTTAATCCTGTTGCCGGGCTCCATGTATATTCAACGCCTCCGGTTGCGGTAAGTTGTGTGGACGAACCAACGGTGATAGTGTCGTTCGGTCCTGCTTCTGCATTAGGAAGTTCATGCACGGTTACTGTTATCTCATCCATTACGGGCCCGCATCCGGGACCGGTAACTGAAAGCGTATAGGTAGTAGTTGAATCCGGGCTCGCCATTGGATTGGGAGAAGTGGCGCTGCTTAAACCAACGCTTGGAGACCATGAATAATTTTGCCCGGTGATAAGCGCTGCGCCAATCTGAATGCTGTCGTATTCGCAAATCGCAACATCGGGTCCTGCAAGTGCGAAGAGAGGCGCAAGCATGGTTACAACAACAGAATCTGTATTCGTGCATCCGGTTGCTGTGTTTGTCACAGTCACAATATAATTTGTTGTGGGAGCAATGGGGCTTGCTACAGGATTTGCTATTGCCGGATTGTTCAATGTGCTTGCGGGAAACCAACTGTATGTATTTCCGGCAACGGGCGCGCTTCCGATTTGTACGGAATCATTGTTGCAGATGACGGTATCTTTTCCTGCATTGGCAAGCGGCAGCGCATTGATAAGCAATGTATCGGTTTTTGTTGCGGAACAGGTTCCATCGCTGATGGTGAGGGTAATGGTTTTTGTTCCTGCTGTTGAGTACATTATTCCATTTGGATTTTCATTACTGGATATCTGTGGCATTGCTCCTGCGCCAAACGACCAGCTGAATGTCCAGTTTCCCCCTGTGCTTCCCGTATTCATAAAGTTCACTGCGTTACCCACGCATTGCGGAGCAGTGGAATTGAAATTCACACTCGGAGTTTGATTGATGAGAATTGTTTGCATGCTTGTATCCGTACAGCTTCCCAGCGTGGTGACAAGCGTAACGGTTTGTAATCCTGCTATGCTGTAAATAACTCCCATCGGATTTTGCGCAGTGGAAGTGGCAGGCGCAGAACCGTTGCCAAAACTCCATGAGTACATTGCTCCGCTTGTGCCCGTATTCTGAAAGTTCACCGAATCGCCAGTGCACATCGGTGCGTTGGAAGTGAACGATGCCACCGGTGACGGATTCACGGTGATGGTTTGTGTTGCTACTCCCGAACAAGTGCCATCGCTGATAGTAAGCGTAATTGTTTTTGTTCCTGCCGTTGCATACAAAATGCCTGAAGGATTTTGTGCAGTAGATGTCTGAGGCATTGCTCCCACACCAAAATCCCAGAAGTAAGTCCATTGTCCGCCTGAACTTCCTGTATTCGTAAAGTTCACGCCTGTGTTGGCGCATTGTGGTGCGTTGGAAGTGAAGGTTACAGTGGGCGATTGATTAATGTTGATGGTTTTTGAAATGGTGGAAGTGCAGCCGGTGGCTGAATTAGTAATAGTAAGTGTAACGCTTTTTGTTCCGGCAGTAGAATAAATAATCCCGGTTGGATTCTGAAGGGTTGAAGTTGCAGGCGCTGCTCCGCTTCCGAAATTCCACGCCCATGTAACTCCGGCTGCAGTTCCGGTATTTGTGAAATCAACCGGCATGCCTGTGCATTGCGGGGCGGTGGAGGAAAAATTGGCAACGGGCGTTGCGCTGATGACGATAGTCGCAGTGTAAGTGCTTGGGCAGAATCCGTTGTTATCCACCGTGAGCGTAATGGTTTTTGTTCCCGATGTGGAATATATTACGCTGCTGGGATTTTGTGCCGATGAAAGCGCAGGCGTTGCGCCCGCACCAAAATCCCATGAATAATTCCAACCCGTTCCGGTCGTTCCTGTATAAGTGAAATTAACTTGCGAACCCACGCATTGCGGAGCATTGGAGGTGAATAAAGGAGCAGGAGTTTGAGCGATGTTGATGGTTTGCATGGCGGTTGCAGAGCAAGTTGAGGTTGTGCTCGTAGTGGTTAAAGTAACGCTCTTTGTTCCGGAAGTGGAATAAGTAATAGCCGTTGGATTCTGAAGGGTGGAAGTGGCAGGTGTTGCACCGCTTCCAAAGTTCCACAGCCAGGTTACGCTTGTTGCAGTACCTGTATTGGTAAAGTTAACATTCATTCCCGTGCAAGCCGGAGCGGTGGAACTGAAACTTGCCACAGGAGTTTGATTGATGGTGAGTGTTTGAGTGGCACTGGTAACGCATCCGAAATTATTAGTAATGGTTTGTGTTACTGTTTTTGTTCCCGCAGTGCTGTACATTATTCCAGTTGGGTTTTGAGCAGTGGAAGTTGCAGGCGAAGCACCAGCGCCAAAAGACCACGCATAAATTGTTCCCGCGCCCGTGCTTCCGGTATTAGTAAAGTCAACTGCGCTTCCCGTGCATTGCGGAGCAGTGGATGTAAACGATGCTGTCGGAGAAGGATTAATGGTAATGACCTGCGAATTGGTTATCACGCATCCGCCCGGAGTAGTAATAGTGAGTTTCACTGTTTTTGCTCCTGAAGTTGTATAAGATACTCCTGCAGGATTAGGAGATGTTGCCATTGCAAATGTTGCTACTGAACCGGAACCGAAATTCCACAGGTAACTGTAATTGCTGATTACCCAATCGGCATAAAAGTTCACTGCCTGCCCCACACAGGAAGGAGCCGTGGAGGTGAAGTTTGCATTCAGATTAATTACTTGTATGCCATACGCTTTCACTGTCTGCCCTTCAATGTTGCAAAAATTATCGCGCGCGGTAACGGTGAAGTAGTGAGGATAATTGAGGGCATCGGCAGGAGCAGGAGTCCAGCTGAAAGTGCCGGTGGGTCGGGTAAGAGAAGGACATCCGTTTGCTACTACAAAAGTAGAAGCAGGAATGGCTGCTGTGGCGGTAGAAGTCATGGTTACGCATTGCGCGGCATCGGCATCGGCAGCGCCTGTGGTGAAACTATAGGCGCAGCCCACCACCGCTGTATCAATATAAGTATTTGTTGCGTTAATTCCATTGAGGGTAGGCAGGTTGTCTGCTCCGGCAAGTACGCTTACCTGGATGTCGCGCTCCACGCTTCCAATCAAAATCCCATAACGGTATTCTTTTACTAAAATAGCCATGACGGTAACTTCGCCCGAAGCGGTTGGAAACATACATACATCGCCTGTGGTAGCGTTAAAGGTTACAGGAGGAGTAGAAGTGAGGGGCTGGGTGGGGGTGTAGGTGCCGGTATAGGTAACAGTATTGACAGGGTCTATCAAAGGTGTAATAAGTGAATACGCTACGGAATCACCGTCAATATCCACCGCTCCGTTGTTGAAGCAAAAGGTCTGACCGGTGTAAACAAAGGCAGCGGGGTCGTTGGCAAAGAAGGAGGCGTTATTGCCGGGAGTAATGGTGTTATTCAGGGTTGCATATACATACATTGCCATTGTGCCGGGAGAAACGATGGTGGTAATGGCGGCATTTCTGGCAGTTTGTGAAACAGAAAAGTTCCAGTCGGTTTGAGCGGAAGGTAATGTAACGCTGGCAGTATAAACCCATTTTTCTCTGCCAGGCGTTGCGCCTCCGCTGCAGGTGGTGGTGGCGGTGGGGCATACCGGAACCACATTTCCGTTATTTACTCCCGCTCCCGAAGTAACAGTGGCAGTAAAACTTGCATTTGCAGAAGTTATTACGATGGGAACAGTTGCCGGTGCAGGTATTCCGCTGCAATCGCGGTAAAAGGTGTAAGTAATGTTGTAGGTAAGCCCTGCAGTATGGGTATAAGTTATTTGACCTCCTGCCATGTGGCTTGCTTTTGCTTCATAAGAATGGAAGAGCGAAAAAGATGAAGCGAAGAATAAAAGGATAATTATTTTTTTCATGTTAAATGATTTATTAATACGTGTTTTTTATTGGGGACAATTATTTCTGGGTTTAGAAACAGCAGCATGATTTAAAGAGGGACAAAGGTAAAAAAAAAAGATATTGGAGAAATAATTTTTTACATGGCTCAGCGGTCGCTTTTACAACCGCTGGGGAGAAAAAGTGTTTCACTCGGATGACCCGCTATTCAGATGGAATGGAAGTGCGAAAGGAAATAAACTTGACAGCGGTGCGTATACCTATTATATGAATGCCACGCTGAATGACACTACGGAAATCAACCGGAAGGGAACGGTGAACCTTATGCGATAAAATCCTGTTCTTATAAAAAAATTCTCTTCAGGAAGATTTTCTCACGCATTGTTTTTTTTGAACCAGATAAAGATTGCCTCGCAAAGCATGCGATCCACTTCGTGGTTTTTGATTCTTTCACGCAGGAATGTTTCCAACTCCTGCATTTTTTTCTTTGCCTGTCCCGCTTCGCTCTTGTGCTGGTAAATTTCTGCCAGGCGGTGAATGATTTTTGCATGAACCGAAGTTGATTTATCGTGATAATGCCGCAGGTACGAGCGCTCGCGGCTCTGAAAAAGATTCACCGAATCAATTTCATAAATGCAAACGAGCGAAAGAATATGCGCGTCTTCGAGAATATCCTGGCGCATTCCTTTGTACACTTCCAGAATTTTTTCCAGCCAGCGGAAAGCGGGCTTGAATTCATTCAGCGCAAGGCACCGTAGCGCGAGATTGTAATACAAAATCATTTTTGATTCTCCGTCATACAGCGCATCAAACTCTCCGGCTGCTTCATTTATTTTAATCCGGCTGTTCGTGAAACGCTCCAGCGTGCGGTCGGTGAGCGCAAGGCGCGTTTCGGCTTCCAGATAATTGAGAAAGATGAATGACTGCTCAAAAAGATTTTGCGAAGCGTGTTTTTCGTGAACCATTTTTTCAAGTGTGTGAAACGCTTCTTTTGCTTTTTCCGTCTGCTTGTTTTCTTCCGCAAAAATGAAATACTGTTTGAAGCAGGCGATGTAAGAAATGGAATTTACTTTCTGATAGGAGTCAAGAAATTTAATGAGCGCCATTTGTTTTTCTGTGTGTTCGAGCGCTTTTTTATAATCGTGCGTGATGTGTTCGTGGTAAATAGCGTTCACCTGGTGAAAAATAATTTTTGCTTTTTTCGTGAGCGCGTTTTCTTCTTTGCGAAAAAGCGGAGAAGAAATAATTTCGTTTAGCGTAGATTCTGTTTCCTTATCCAGCCGCATACTCGAATTTTTTTTCAGCGCAGTCAGCAGATGATTCAGGTGATTGCTGTAACTGTTCAGGTTGAAAATTTTCCGGTGCACTGCATCTTCCTGCTGTTCTATTTTCTGCACTTCGCGGAAATATTCATCGTGGGTTTTTGCGCTGCGGTTGATGATGATTTTCCGCAGGGAACATAAAATGCCGAGGCGGTAAAGGTCTTCGTACTTTTCGGCAAGTTTCTGCGCTTTGTTCAAATAATAATGCGTGTACTGGTGAAGCCCTTTGAGAATAAAATTTTTTATGATGCGTATGTGGTTGCCGATGTTGATTTCGATTTCGCGCGAGTAATTGTAATCAATGAGGCAGCGGAGAATAAAATCAAAAAGATAACTGGTGCGGATAATTAATTTCTGCGTGGTGTTGAATTCAGGATAAGAAATAAAATCTTCTTTATCCGCTTCCGTTCTTTTCTTCAGCAGGTTAAAAAGTTTTAAATCAATTTTCCCCTTCCGCGATTTTTGTTTTTCAAGTTCAATGGAGATGTAGCGCTTCTCCGTTTTGGAAAGCGAATGAATGAGATGGTGGAGTTTGATGAGTCCTTTCATAATGAAATAAACTTTACAAATGTAATTATTTCAGAATGTTCAAGGTTTATTATTCAGATTATTGCCGCTCAATGATTTAATTGATTGTTTTTTATTTAGGAACTATATTTTTTGCTTACATTTGTTTGCCTGCATAGAAGCGTACTTCTACTTTTGACAGACAAAAATTCAGAAACAATTTTTATACACTAATTAAATTTTTTATCCGATGAAAAAAACACTACACATCCTCGCTGCTCTGGCGCTCGCGTTCTCTTTCGGAGAAACAAAAGCGCAACTGGCTGACGGCAGCACCGCTCCCAACTTTACATTCACCGACATGAAGGGAAACACGCAAGACCTCTACACCTACCTGAACGCAGGCAAGGTGGTGGTGATTGATGTGTCGGCTACCTGGTGCAACCCGTGCTGGGTTTATCATACTTCCGGTGCGCTGGACCAATTTTACAATACCTACGGACCTTCCGGCAGCAATAAAGCAACCGTAATTTTTATTGAAGGCGATGCCGCCACCAACGATGCCTGCATGACCAACACGGGAGGATGTTCCAAAACTCCCTCACAGGGAGATTGGACATTAAATACGGCATATCCCGAATGCAACCCCACTACCGCGCAGGGAATCGGCACGTTCAATTCGAATTACGCCATTGCTTATTTCCCTACCATGTATATGATTTGTGTGGATAAAAAAATTAAAAAGGTTGACCAATATACCGCAGCGCAATTAGCAAGCGCATTGAATGCAACCTGCCCGCCTCCTTCTGCCGGAAACGATGCCGGTGTTTCTTCCGTTGCAGCGCCCAACGCGTTTGCCTGCGGAACATCCTTCACTCCCTCAGTGACTATACGCAATTTCGGCAATGCAGCGCTTACTTCGTGCACCATTAATTATAAAGTGGACAACAACCCGGTGCAAACCTATAACTGGACAGGCAACCTGTCAAGCGGCTGCTCTATTTATACTACCGGATGCACGGCTACCATTACGCTTCCCTCCATTACAACCGCACTGGGAAGCCATACTTTTACGGCTTACACCAGCAATCCCAACAGCGGTGCGGATGTCAACACCGCAAACGATTCGCAGAACATTACCTTTAACGCAGTTACTCCTTCAACTTCTCCCGTTACGGAAGGAGTGGAAGGAACTTTCCCCGATGCAACCTGTGCCGTGGTGAATCCCGATGCAGGCACCACCTGGGTAAAACATATTCCGGGAGGAAATGGCGCAAGCGCAAATTCTTCTTTTATGGATTGCTATAATTATGCCGCGACCGGAGAGATGGACTACATGGTGCTCGCTCCCATGGATTTTTCAAACGCAACCAGCGCGCAACTTACATTCGATGTTGCGTATGCTCCTTACGATGCAACCTACTTTGAAAAATTAGATGTGGAAGTTTCCACCAACTGCGGTGCAACCTGGACGAATGTTTATTCCAAACAATCCACCACGCTGGCAACCGCTGCCGCTAACACTAATCAGTGGACGCCTTCTTCTACCCAGTGGCGCACTGAAACAATTAATCTTTCTTCTTATCTCGGGCAATCAAGCGTGCTGGCGCATTTCATCTGCACAAACGGCTACGGCAACGAACTGTATGTAGATAACATTAACCTCAGCGCGCTGACCAGCGTGAGCGAAATGGACATGAGCAATTACATTTCTGTTTTCCCGAACCCGTCAGCCGGAGAAGTATATGTTAACGTAAGTCCGGTTTTTGAAAAAGCGCTCGACTTCAAAGTAACCAATATGTTTGGCGAAACAGTAAAGAAGTTCAGCGATGCTTCCAAGCACATTGAATTCACGCTGAACAATCTTCCGAACGGAATGTATTTTATAGAAATTCAATCCGGCAATTCGAAGACAGTTAAGAAAATCATGCTGAACAAATAAGTTCTGGTTTAGTTTTTGTTTTAAGTCATCCCGTACAGAAAAAATGTACGGGATGATTTTTTTAGAAGAACAAATAAATTGCGTATGAAAAAAAATATTCTTTTCCTGCTTGCGGGATTCATTCTTGTTTCTTTCATTGGCGATACGCGGAAAATTCCATCGGTAGATTTGAAATCGCTCGATGGAAAAACAGTGAACAGCGCTAAATTCTCCAACGATGGAAAGCCCCTGATTATTTCTTTCTGGGCAACCTGGTGCAGCCCCTGCAAAAAAGAACTCAACACCGTAGCCGATGCGTTTGACGACTGGAAAAAAGAAACAGGCGTGAAACTCATTGCCATTTCCATTGACGATTCAAAAAGTTCTTCCAACGTGAAGCCCTATGTGGATTCCAAAGGATGGGAATTCGAATGCTACCTCGATGTAAATTCTGATTTCAAGCGCGCCATGAACGTGAACATGCCTCCGCACACCTTTATTGTGGACGGAAGCGGAAACATTGTTTGGCAGCACGTGGGTTTCAAAGAAGGAGACGAAGCGCAATACATTGAAGTGGTGAGAAAACTTGTGAAAGGCGAAAAGATTGAGCATTGACAGCATAATGCAAACGATGCGAACTCATGCGAATGCCGCGAATAAAATTCTACATTCGCAGAGCAGATTCTCAATGTAGTATGAAAAAATCCTTCTACTTTATTTTTTTTACTTCCTTATTCCCTTTTCTTTCTCATTCGCAGGAAAATAATTCTTCTTCCAATGCCGGAGAAATTCACGGCAACATGCAGATGGACGCGCAGTATTACAATCCCGATTCTTCTATTGGTGCCGCACCCGTTCCCGAAAAAATGCTGATGAACGGTTTCATGAATGTGATTTACACCAAGGGAAATTTCACCGCAGGCGCGCGCTACGAAAGTTATCTCAATCCCATTCAGGGATACGACCCGCGCTATAAGGGAAGCGGCATTCCTTACCGGTTCGCCAGTTACAAAGCCGATGAACTGGAAGTAACTGCCGGAAATTTTTACGAGCAGTTCGGAAGCGGGCTCGTGCTGCGCGCCTACGAAGAAAAGGGATTGGGCATTGATAATGTGCTGGACGGGCTGCGCCTGAAATATTCCGTGCACGGATTTTACCTGAAAGGATTAACCGGCAAGCAGCGCAGTTATTTTTCTCAGGGACCCGGCATTGTGCGCGGCTTCGATGGAGAAGTTCATCTGAGCGAACTCATTTCCAAATGGAATGAATCGCCCACGCAAATTATTATTGGCGGAAGTTTTGTGAGCAAATTCCAGAGCGGAGACAAAGTGGTGTATCAGACCAGCGCGCTGAATGTTCCACAAAACGTGGGCGCGTATGCCGGAAGAATTTCGGTGAGCCGCGGAAGAATAAATTTAATGAGCGAGTACGCTTTTAAATTCAACGACCCTTCGGCATTCAACAAATATATTTACCGCCCGGGCGAAGCGTTTTTGTTCAACGGAAATTATTCCATGAAGGGTTTTGCGCTTTCGCTCGGAGCCAAGCGCACCGATAATTTTTCTTTCAAGAGCGACCGTGGCGCTGCCGGCAGCGATTTGAATATTAATTTTCTTCCCTCTCTCGCGCGCCAGCATACCTATTCGCTTCCCGCCCTTTATCCCTATGCCACACAGCCCAACGGTGAAATTGCCTTTCGCGGAGAAATCAGCAAGAAGTTTAAAAAAGAAACTGCGCTCGGAGGAAAATACGGAACCGACATCACGCTAAATTTTTCCCGCGCCTACGGGCTTGACACCACGCACACCCTTCCTTTTTATGACAGCACACGAATCGGGTACACCACCAACCTGTATAGTTTGGGGCAACTTTATTTTTCCGATGTCAACATAGAGTTTCATAAAAAGTTTTCTCCGAAAGTCAAACTCATGCTTTTGTTCGCCAGCCAGGCATATAATAAGGACATCATCCAGGGCGTTCAGGGCTTCGGAACTTTTTATTCCACCATCGGCATGAGCGAACTCACCTATAAATTTGCCGGGGAAAAATCCATCCGCTGGGAACTCCAGCATCTTTCCGCGAAGCAGGACCAGAAAAACTGGGCGATGAGTTTGGTGGAAGTGGGGCTGAGCGAAAACTGGTTAGTGAGCGCAACCGATATGTATAATTACGGAAACGAGGATGCATCGAAACGGTTTCATTACTATAATGTGACTGCTGTATATGTAAAAAATGCAACGCGCATTGCGCTCGGCTACGGCAGGCAGCGCGCGGGAATTTTCTGCGTGGGCGGAGTATGCCGCTATGTGCCTGCATCAAACGGATTGCTGCTGTCGGTTACGTCAAGTTTTTGAATCTGCGAAAAACGAAATCTTACGAAACTACGAAACGGAAAATAAAAAATTGTAACTTAGTCCTTCATGAAACCAATTCATACCTCTTACCTCTTACTTCTTACTTCTTACTTCTTGCTTGCTTTTCTATCGTGCGATAAAGTGAAAGAGCCCTACGTGAAAACAAACAGTTCATCTGCCGGATGCCCGCCTCCTGTTTTTACTGCGAAGGCGCCCATGCGCAAAGTGCTCATTGAAGAATACACGGGCATGCGCTGCGGAAACTGCCCGGGCGCTGCCTTGATTCTGGAAAACCTGCGGAACACCTACGGAAATAAACTCATCGGCATTGCCGCTCATGCAAATTATTATGCGCGCCCCGTTCCTCCCGAATCAATGCCCTGCAGCGCGCCTGCCGGAGCGTTCAGCCATTACCTGGGATGCACTGCCGGAGAAAATTATTTTACGGTGTTTAATTTCCCCGGAAACCCTTACGGGCTGGTGAACCGCCATTCTGTGAGCGGCAGCCCCATTATTGACCCCAGCAACTGGGACGCGGCTTTTCAGAGCATTGATAGTTTGCCGCCCGATGCCGACATTAACATTATTACCGATTACAACACCGCCACGCGCAAACTCTGCATCTCGTGCAAAACCACTTTTCTGAAAGCCATGAACGGAGCGTATAACCTTTCAGTTCTTTTTGTGGAAGACAGCATTTTGGACTGGCAGGAAGATTATTCCCTCACACCCTGCTATGTTCAGAATTATGTTTTCCGCAATGTGCTGCGCGATGACATTAACGGAAACGGGCTCGGCTTCGGAGAACAAATTGCTTTGGGCGCCATTGCTGTCAATGATACAGCGGTTAAAAGTTATTCGTACAATGTGCCTGCCGGATTTTCCACTTCTATTTTTTCACCCAACCCCGCCTCCACTCCGCTTTCTCCGTGCGATTACAAGCATTGCTATGTGCTCGCATTTGTTTTTGATGCCAACAGCGCCAGCCCCACTTACAGGGAAATTCTCCAGGCGGAAATAAAAAAAATTCAGTGAAAGTTAACTCAGAAATTTTATTGCACGATTGTTTTCCTCCTCCTGTCAAAATCAATTACAATAGGAGTGGCAATGCAGATGGAAGAATACGTTCCGATAACGATTCCGATTAAAAGCGCAAACGCAAACGAACGAATCACCTCCCCGCCAAAGAAGAAAATGGCAACCAATACGAAGAACGTAATCAGCGAAGTAATCATGGTCCGGCTCAGCGTGCTGTTCAGCGCGTAATTGATGATGCGGTTTTTTTCTTCTCCGGGAATGAGCGCGCTCTTTCCTTTATCTGCAAGATATTCGCGTATCCGGTCGAACACCACCACGGTATCCGTCATTGAGTAGCCCATTACTGTTAGAATTGCCGCTATGAAGTCTTGGTTGATTTCCAAAGTGAATGGAACTATGCCATCGAAGATTGCATAGCACGAAAGCACCACGAGCACATCGTGGAAGAGCGCAACCGTTGCGCCCAATCCATATTGCCATCCTTTGAAGCGGATGAGAATGTACAGGAACATCAGCGCGCAGGAAAATAAAATCGTCCACACCGCATTGTTGCGCAAGTCGCGTGAAATGGTTTCGCCCACCTTTTGCGATTGCATCACCTTGTATTTATTGTTGAGCGAGCCCAGCCCTTCGTTCAGTTTTTGTTCCACCGTTTGCTCGGCAGTGCTGCTGGTATCGTCAATCATATACGAAGTGGTAATACGCACCTGCTCGTTTCCGCCAAATGTTTTCACTTCGGGATGAACGCCAAAACTTTTTCGCAGCGCTTCGCCCACTTGTTCCGTTTGAACAGGATTTTCAAAACGCACATAGTAACTTCTTCCTCCTTTAAAGTCCACGCCCATGGTGAAGCCGTGATGCTTGAAAAAGAAAATGGCGCCCGTGAGAATAATCACGCTGGAGAAAATGTAATATGCTTTCCTTCTTTTCACGAAATCGAAATTCACATTCTTGAAAGAGTTTGCAGTAAGCGGAATGGAAAAACTTATATCCATTTTTCTTCCGAGAAGGGTTTCAAATACAAGGCGCGAAATAAATATTGCGGAGAAGAGCGAACAGAGAATTCCGATAATCAATGTTGTTGCAAATCCCTGCACCGGACCGGAACCGTATGCATATAAAATAATTCCGAGCAGAAGCGTGGTGATGTTTGAATCGAGGATGGAAGACATCGCGTGCTTGTAGCCGTCCGCCACCGCAAGTTGAATTCCTTTTCCCGCGCGGATTTCTTCGCGGATGCGCTCGTAAATAAGAACATTCGCATCCACCGAAATTGCCACCACGAGAACAATTCCCGCAATGCCGGGAAGCGTGAGCACCGCGCCCAGCGAAGCAAGAACTCCAATGATGAAAAAAGTATTCAGGAGCAGAACAATGTCAGCGACAATTCCCGATTTCGCATAGTAGAACATCATAAACACAAAAACAAGAATGAGCGCAATCACAAATGATTTGAAACCTGCGCTGATGGATTCTGCACCAAGTGTTGGACCCACCACCGTTTCTTCCACGATGCGCGCGGGCGCGGGCATTTTTCCCGCCTTCAGAATATTTACTAAGTCATCTGCTTCGCGCGAAGAGAAATCACCGGTGATTTGAGAACTTCCCCCGGAAATTTTTCCCTGCACAGTCGGGTAGGAATACACATAATCATCGAGCACAATCGCAATGCTTTTTCCAATGTTATCTCCCGTAAGCGCTGACCATGTTTGCGCGGCTTCATCGGTCATCGTCATGGAAATATGCGGGCGCCCGCCACCGCGCTGTTCGTATTCTTTGCGCGCGTCTGTCATAATATCGCCATAGAGTGCGGGCTTTTTATCTCTGCGCGTAACTTTCAGCGCCACCAATTGCGTAACTGATTCCGCGCCTTTCACCGGCTTGTATGTCCATGCGAACTTCACGTTATCGGGAAGAACGCGTTTTATTTTTTCGTTGGTGAGATAAGACATCACGCGCGCGGTGTCTTTTATCAGCGAGCGTCCGACCACAGGTCCTTGAACCGCTTGTCCTTTCTGGTCAATGAATGGCTGCATGTAGAAGAACAACGGGTGCTCGCGCTTTGCTTTCGCCATAGCGGAAGTGTCCTGGTTTGTTTTAGCAGCCGCTGCTTTTTTCGAAGTGTCTTTCTTTTCTGCGCCAAGTTTCGAGAGAAGAGATGCGGTGTCTTTCTTCGCAGAATCTTTTTTGACAGCAGTTGCTGAAGAATCTTTTTTTATTTCAGAAGATTTAACAGCGGTAGAATCTTTTACAGAAGTTGTATCGCCTGAATTTTCCGAAGAAAGAATTTCCGCAAGGCGCTTGTCTGCGTCAACTAATTTTCCAATCAAATCCTGGTTCTCATACGTTTCCCAGAATTCAAGGTTGGCAGTTCCAACCAAAAGTTTCCGAACGCGCTCTTTGTCATTCACACCCGGAAGTTCAATCAGGATTCTTCCCGATGCTTCGAGTTTCTGAATGTTCGGCTGCGTTACACCGAACTTGTCAATACGTGCGCGCAATGTTTTTTCGGAAGTGGCAATGGCTTCGTCCACGCGCTCTTTAATCAGTTTCACCACTTCATCATCGGGCGTATTGAAATCGATTTTGCCTTTCATCTCAATCGTTCGGAAATAACTGGAGATGGAAACGCCCGGGTCAACTTTTTTCATTTCCTCCGCGAAGATTTCCGCAAACGGTTTTTTCTCTTTGTATTCGCGGACGCGCGCTTGCCCCAATGCCTGGTTTAATTTTTTATCATCGGGCTTGGAAGACATGTTGCGGATAATGTCAGGAACAGAAACTTCGAGCGTTACGTTCATTCCGCCTTTTAAATCGAGACCGAGATTTATTTCATGCTCTTTGCAATCTTCATAGGTGAAAATGGAACTATATAAAGGAAAATCAACTTTAAGTTTTCTTACCGAATCAAGAAATGTGTTCTGCGCTTTCATGCGGACAGAATCGAGAATGGATTTTTCCATTTCTGCGTTTCCGTTCGATTTCTTTTTTGCGAGTTCAACAATTTCGGGTTTGGCTGCAATCATTTCTGCGTTTTCGCGCGCCTGTGTTTCAACTTTTCGGGTTATCCACGAAAATGAAAGATAGAACAGGCAGGCAAGCCCGAGCATAATTGCGAATATCCGAATGGCGCCTTTGTTTTGCATAATCTACGAATTACGAATTAATCGAATTACTAATGACAGGAAATCAATGTAATTAGGATTTTTCATTAAGGGCTGCAAATATAAATAAAATGGAATATGAAGCAGTTATTTTCCCTTAGCATGAATGGCGGGATTTTTTTTCCAATTAAACGTTGTAATCATTCGCTCTACATCTTTTTTCAGAAAGTCAATCACAGGCGCAAGTGAATCATAATTGGGATGCGCGAAAAAATATAAAGCCCCGCGCATAAAATGATGCGTGCTGTCGGTCAGATAAAATTGAAGGTTGGAAGCAGCGTTGCCTTCTATTTCGAACAGGAGTCCGTAAACTTTTGCGCTGTCGCGCCTGATGGGCGTTTCGGGCATGCCGCTTGCTTTCACTTCGTGCTTGGTGGCAAGCGTCCAGGAATCGTCCAGATATTTTTTGAGCGGATGATTTTTGTCAATCGTTTTATAACTGAGATTGATTTCCGCTTTGAATTTCGGATACACAATATTTTTCCAGCAGGGTTCGGCATTCATATCCGAATCAGCAAGCACAATTCCATAGTTGGACGGATATTCAAATTCAAACGGACAGGAATCTTTGAAGAGAGAATATTTTTTTTCTGGTAAGTTAATTCTATAATACGCGAATGGTTTGGGAACAACAATATCATCGCTGTCGCTGCCACAGGAAGTAAGAAGTAAGAAGTAAGAAGTAAGAAGTAAAAATGCAGCCACTAAAAAAACTTTTGACTTTTGACTTTTAACTTTTGATTTGACAATCATACTGCGATTGGAACGGTGACTTTCACTCTTTTTATTTTTCTATTGTCAGCGCTTTCCACGGTGAAGATAAAATCTTTTCTGCCATAGGCGGATTCACCTTTGGCGGAGAACTTCACCTCTTCTCCTTTTTTCGGAATGTTTCCGGTGAACTCAATTAAAAAACCTGCGAGCGTATCGGCTTCGCGCCCGTTCGGAAGTTCGAAGAGCGATGAATCAACACTGAGTTTGCGCGAAAGATCGCTCAGCGAAATTTTTCCTTCGAAGACATAATTATTGTCATCCAGTTTTGAGTAAACAAGTTCATCATCGTCAAACTCATCGTTGATTTCTCCAACAATTTCTTCAATCACATCTTCGAGCGTAACAATTCCGGATGTTCCCCCGAATTCATCCACCACAATTGCCATGTGTGTTTTGCGATGCTGGAATTCTTTCAGCAGGTCATCGTTCTTTTTATTTTCAGGAACAAAAAACGGCTCGCGGATTAATGTTTGCCATTTGAAATCATCTTCTTTATCCAAATATGGAAGCAAATCTTTCACGTAAAGTATTCCGGAAATTTTATCAATGGTTTCTTTATAAATCGGCACGCGCGAATATTTTGACGCAAGAATTTCTTCCATCAGTTTTTTGAAAGGCGAGTTGAATTCAAATCCTGTAATATCCATTCGCGGAACCATAATTTGTTTCACGCTCACCTGTCCGAACTTCACAATTCCCCTCAGAATTTTTCTTTCCGGTTCGGGAGTGTCGGAAGTAATTGTTAAATCGAGCGCGTGCGATAAATCTTCCACCGAAATGGTGTGCATTTTCTTTTTCACTTTTTTATCTATGAACGAAGTGGAAACAATCAGCAGTGAACTCAGCGGGAAAAGAAATTTTTCAAGGAAAGAAACCGGGTAAGCCATGAACCGGGAAACGCTGAGCGAATGCTGGTTGGCAAAAACTTTCGGAATCACTTCTCCGAAAAGAAGAATGAGAAAAGTAACTGCAATAACTTGTATAAGAAATGCAACGATTGGATTGGAAATAAAATTTAATTCTTCTTTCGCAATTATTTCTGAAATGAGAACGATTCCGATGTTCACCAAGTTGCTCGCGATAAGAATGGTGGCGAGCAAAAGTTTCGGCTTGTCGTAAATCTGCAAAACAATTTTGTCGCGCGCAGAAAATGACTTGCGCAGTTCATCTCTGCTTCTTGGCGAAAGAGAAAACAAAGCAACTTCCGAAGCCGAAATCAATGCCGACAGGCAAAGAAGAATAATGGTAGATATGATGGCGATGAACAAACTCATTTTGAAATCTTCGAAAAGCGAACACTACGAACAATACGAAAGAGATACGATTTTTTGTTTCGTAGTTTTCGTACAAATTCGTTTTTCGGTGATTAAATTAGAACGGCAAATCAGCAGTGCCTGCGTTTTCAACGGCTGGCGTTTCGTGAGGCGTTCCGTTATCTTCTCCGTTTTTGTCGCGTTTCCTGTTAATGATGGTAAAAGTATCGGCAACAATTTCCACGGTGAAACGCTGATGGCCTTCTTTGTCATTCCATTTGCGTGTGCGGATTTTTCCTTCAAGATAAACGCGGTCGCCTTTTTTGAGTTCAGATTTTTCAACGCTCTCGGCTAAACTGCGCCACATCACAATGTTGTGCCATTCGGTTTGCTCGCGCTTCTCTCCCGAATTTTTGTCTCTGAATGATTCCGTAGTCGCTAATGGAAAACTTGCAACGGTAACTCCGCCATCCAGGTGCCTGATGTCCGGATCTTTTCCTGAGTTTCCCAAAAGAATTACTTTGTTTACTCCTCCCATAGTTAGTAGTTTTGGTTGTAAAAATTTAACTTACAAAGGTAAAAAATTCAGGCGCATTTCAAAATCCATTCGGCTGAGTAAATGTGATTTACCTTTTATTAAGCAATTTTTCATCGAAATATTTTTCTATAAGGCGAGGAAATGCAAAATTATTTGCCTGACTTTCATTAATATAGAATGAATCCGGAGGTTGTGAAAAAGAATTAGAATCTATTTCCCAGAATTTTGCGAAAATGACCTGATGACTAAGGATATGTCTCATTGATGCTGTGCATTTCAAATTTCCGCTCTTCCATCCATCCATTCTTCCATTTTTTATTTCCTTGTTCGTTTCAATCATCGGGAAGTCATAAAGATTTTTCCAGATGTCATTTCCGGTTCTTTTGCGGATTAAAATTTTTTCTTTATCTCTTACGATGAAGTAATTGAAAAATCTTTCCCTGATTTTTATTTTTTTTGATTTTACGGGAAGAACACCCACCAGATTTTTTTTAAACGCCACGCAATTTTTTTTCAGCGGACAAATTTTGCAATCAGGATTTTGTGGCACGCACTGCAAAGCGCCAAATTCCATTATTGCCTGATTAAATAATCCCGGATTTTTTTTATCGAGAAGAGAATTTGCTTTCTCCAAAAAAACTTTTTTTCCTTCGGCTGAATCAATAGGAATTTTTATTCCGAAAACTCTTGAGAGAACACGAAATACATTTCCATCCACAACTGCATAAGGTTTGTTAAATGCAAAAGAAGCAATGGCGCTTGCGGTATATTCTCCAACTCCTTTCAGTTTTTTAATTTCTTCAAACTCGGCTGGAAATTTTCCTTTGAGATTTTTGGAAATAAATTTTGCGGTTGCGTGAAGATTTCTCGCGCGTGAATAATAACCCAGACCTTGCCATGTTTTAAGAACTAAATCTTCTTTCGCCTGAGCAAGATGGCGAACGGTTGGAAATTTTTTTACAAACTCTCTATAATAAGGAAGACCTTGCGCAACCCGCGTTTGCTGAAGAATAATTTCCGAAAGCCAGATTTTATACGCGTCTTTTGTTTTTCTCCACGGCAGGTCGCGTTTATTTTTTTCATACCATTGCGAAATAATTTTAGAAAAATTCATGCCATTCAAAAATTTAACATTCGAAAATAACAATCTTTAGATTATATATCTTACCTTTGTAATAGAAAACTAAAAACCAAAAATTAAAATTTATGACAAAAGCAGAAATAGTCGCAAAGATTTCTGATAAAACCGGAATTGAGAAAAAAGAGGTCATGGCAATTATAGAGGCCTTTATGAGTGTTGCTAAAAATACAATGTGCGATGGAAAAAATATTTACCTGCGCGGATTCGGAACGTTGTTCATTAAAAGGCGCGCAAGAAAACCGGGCAGAATTATTTCACGCAATACAACCATCATGATTCCCGCTCACAATATTCCGGCTTTCAAACCGGCAAAATCTTTCGCGAATCGTTTGAAGAAGAGCGTTCCTGTGAAGGAAGATTAAGTATCTTTCCCTCCTATGACTCGTGATGAGCGAAGTCGAATCACGGTTCGGCAAAAATTTATTATTCTTCTCGCTGTTGTTTTAGCAGTGCTTTTATATTTTGCTCCGAAACTTCCTTCGGAAAAAAAATCTGCAGAAGTTTCAGAAGCGAATTCAGATTTTATTTCATCGTTTGAAGAAGCAAAGAAAAATATTTCTTCCGAGCAGAAAATTATTTTCGACAAAACGGAAAGCAGTTTGAAAAAAGCCGAAGAAGAAAAAACAGAAACAGCATGGATTGCTTCTGCCGGTGATTTTCTGAAAGGCGCGCGATTAATTCAAGGCGATAAAAAAACCATTCTATATAAAGGAGCGATTGAAAGTTATGAAAAAGCATTGGCGCTTAATTCTGAAAACCTTTCCGCCAAAACAAATCTCGGAACTGCCATTGTGGAAAGTTCTTCTTTGCTTGGAACTCAGCCGATGAAAGGAATTTCTCTGTTAAGGGAAGTGATTCGGAAAGATTCCAATAACATTGACGCCAACCTTCAGTTAGGATTATTTTCCGTAACTTCGCAGCAGTTTGATAAAGCCATTGAACGGTTCAAACGGATTCTGAGAATAGATTCAACGCGCATTGACATGTATGTTTATCTCGGAGACACCTACATGCAAATGGGCGAGAAACAAAAAGCAATAACGAGTTACGAAAATTATAAGACAAGAGTAAAGGATACTTTAATAATAAAGGACATTGACCAATACATTAAAAAATTAAAACAACAACAGTAAAAAATTAAATTTATGCCATCTGGAAAAAAAAGAAAGCGCAAAAAAATGAACACGCATAAACGCAAAAAGCGTTCGCGCAAAAACCGTCACAAAAAGAAAAGGTAAACAGCATTGGAATAATGGAATAGTGGAATGATGGATTTTGCAAGTCCATCTTAATATTTTCTTCAAACTTTTTCTACGATTTATTTTCCATTTAACAGTAAGAATTTTTATTTCCTTCTGTATTTTTCCATTCCAATATTTCATCCTTCCCACATTTCAATTTACTTTCAATGAACAACGAACTATACATCAATGCAACTTCTTCGGAAGTTGTCATTGCTCTTTTACAGGATAAAAAACTCAAAGAACTTCACCGCGAAAAATCAGACGCAGGATTTTCGGTGGGCGATATTTTCCTCGGAAGAGTAAAAAAAATTATGCCCGGTCTCAACGCAGCGTTTGTGGATGTGGGCTATGAAAAAGATGCCTTCCTTCATTACCTTGATTTAGGTCCGCAGATTTTATCGCTGCTGAAATTCACTAACAAAGCAATTCACGGACAGAGCGAAACACATTTGCTTGACAATTTCCCTTTCGAAAGAGACATTGTCAAGACAGGAAAAGTAAACAAAGTGCTGAACTCAAACCAAAATGTGCTGGTGCAGATAATGAAAGAACCGATTTCGCAGAAAGGTCCGCGCCTTACTGCCGATGTTTCTCTGCCCGGAAGATTTTTAGTTTTGATTCCTTTCCAGGAAAAAATTTCTCTCTCGCAAAAAATCCGCAGGCAGGAAGAGCGTGACCGTTTGAGAAGATTGGTGCAAAGCATCAAGCCGAAAAATTTCGGAGTCATCATCCGCACCGTTGCCGAAAACCAGAGCGTTGCCGACCTCGATGCCGACTTAAAAGATTTAATCAGCAAGTGGGAAAAATTATGGCAGGCGTTAAAGAGCGCAGTTCCTCCTAAAATCATGCTCGGAGAAATGGACCGCTCGATTACAATTCTGCGCGACATGCTCAATGCTTCCTTCTCAAATATTTTTGTGAACGATCATAAACTCTTCGGAACAATTAAATCCTACATACATCAGATTGCGCCCGATAAAGAAGGCATTGTAAAATTTTATAAAGGGAGCGAGCCCATCTTCGAACATTTTGGAATTGACAAGCAAATAAAATCTTCTTTTGGAAGAATTGTGAATCTGAAGTCAGGCGGTTACTTAATTGTGGAACACACCGAAGCCATGCACGTGATTGACATAAACAGCGGACACCGCACGCAATCAAACAAAGATCAGGATACAAATGCGCTGGATGTAAATATGGAAGCCGCGGAAGAAATTGCACGGCAACTTCGCCTGAGAGATATTGGCGGAATTATCGTTTGTGATTTTATTGACATGCGCAATCCGAATAACCGCAGAACGCTCTATGAAAAATTAAAAAACGCCATGCAAACCGATCCGGCAACGCATACCATTCTTCCTCCAAGCAAATTCGGATTGGTGCAGATTACGCGAGAGCGAGTTCGCCCGCAGGTGAAAGAAAAGACAACGGAAAAATGTCCGAGTTGCGGAGGAAGCGGAGAAATTCAGTCAAGCATTTTGCTGGTAGATCAGATTGAAAAAGATTTGAATTATTTGATGAAGGAACAAAACCAAAAAAACATCACGCTGGCGGTTCATCCTTTTCTTGAAGCATACTTCACCAAAGGTATTCCAAGCAAAAGCCAGAAATGGTTTTTAAAATATGGTAGAAGAATCCGCGTGAAGCCCGTTTCTTCTCATCATATTTTAGAATATCATTTCTTTAACAAGGATGAAGAGGAAATAAAAATTTAGAACTGACATTATCTAATTTTTCTTCTTCAGCGCGCCAATAATCACCACCATTCCCCACGGAAGAGCAATCGGTGCGATGTAAATGGTAGAGATTCCAAAAATTAATCGCAAGAGAATTGCAACTCCGATTGTGGATGAAAACCCGATGAGACCTATTTTAAGAATTTTATTCACGAAGTAAAAATTAAAAACCCCCGACATACATCGAGGGTTTTCTTTTGACTTTTGAATTAATTACTTTTGACTTAGTAATCCATTCCACCGCCCATTCCGCCCGGCATTGCAGGCATAGCGGATTTTTCTTCTTTGATTTCAGCAAGCACGCATTCAGTGGTGAGAATCATTCCTCCGATGGAGGCAGCGTTCTCAAGCGCAATGCGCACAACTTTGGTCGGGTCAATCACACCGGCAGCAATGAGGTTTTCATATTCATCGGTGCGTGCGTTGAAACCAAAGTCGCCTTTTCCATCGCGGACTTTCTGCACACACACAGAACCTTCCACGCCTGCATTTGCTGCAATCTGGCGGAGCGGTTCTTCGAGCGCGCGTTTCACAATTTGAATTCCTGTTAACTCATCTTCGTTGGAACCCTTCATTTTTTCTATCGCGTCAACAGCGCGGAGATAAGAAACTCCACCGCCACAAACGATTCCTTCTTCCACGGCAGCGCGGGTTGCATGAAGCGCATCGTCCACGCGGTCTTTCTTTTCTTTCATTTCAACTTCGGTGGCAGCGCCAATATAAAGAACGGCAACGCCTCCGGCAAGTTTTGCCAAACGCTCTTGCAATTTTTCTTTATCGTAATCGGAAGTTGTGGTTTCAATCTGCGTTTTGATTTGATTCACACGCGCAGTGATGTCGGCTTTTTTTCCTGAGCCGCCAACAATGGTTGTATTGTCTTTATCCACGGTAATTTTTTCTGCTTTACCGAGATAAGAAAGGTCAGCGTTTTCCAGTTTGAATCCGCGCTCTTCGGAAATCAAAGTTCCTCCGGTGAGTGTTGCGATATCCTGAAGCATTTCTTTTCTGCGGTCGCCAAAGCCGGGGGCTTTCACTGCGCAGATTTTTAATGCACCGCGGATTTTATTTACAACGAGCGTTGCGAGCGCTTCGCCTTCGAGGTCTTCACAGATGATGAGAAGAGGTTTTCCGGTTTGCGCTGCTTTTTCAAGAATGGGAAGCAGTTCCTTCATGCCTGAAAGTTTTTTATCGTAAATCAGGATGTAAGGATTTTCGAGAACGGCTTCCATGTTATCAGCATCCGTAACAAAATAAGGAGAAACATATCCGCGGTCAAACTGCATTCCTTCCACCACTTTCATTTCGGTTTCGGTGCCTTTCGCTTCTTCCACAGTAATTACTCCTTCTTTTTTCACTTTCGCCATTGCTTCGGCAATGAGTTTTCCGATTGCTGAATCGTTGTTGGCAGAAATGGTTGCAACCTGCTCAATCTTTTTGTTGTCATCGCCAACAGATTTGGATTGCTTTTTCAGTTCAGCAACCACCGCGTCAACTGCTTTGTCAATTCCGCGTTTCAAATCCATCGGGTTTGCTCCGGCAGCAACATTTTTCAATCCTGCTGTTACAATCGCCTGCGCGAGAACAGTTGCAGTAGTTGTTCCGTCACCGGCAAGGTCAGCGGTTTTAGAAGCAACTTCTTTCAAAAGTTGAGCGCCCATGTTTTCAACCGGGTCTTTGAGTTCGATTTCTTTTGCAACGGTTACACCGTCCTTGGTAATTTGCGGTGAACCGAATTTTTTGTCAATGATGACATTTCGGCCTTTCGGTCCGAGTGTCACTTTCACTGCGTTTGCGAGTGCGTCCACTCCGCGTTTCATCGCATCGCGCGCAATTGTTTCGTAGGTTATTTCTTTTGCCATTTTATTTTTTGATTTGTGATTGTTGTTTTGTTTTTTTAATTATCCGATTACGCCAAACACATCGTCCTGGCGCATGATGAGGTATTCTTTTCCGTCAACGGTGATTTCTGTGCCGGAATATTTTCCGTAGAAAACCGTATCGCCCGGTTTCACTGTCATAGGTTCATCTTTCTTTTTGCCGGGACCTACTGCTACGATGGTTCCTTTCTGCGGTTTTTCTTTTGCTGTGTCGGGAATAATAATTCCGCCAGCGGTTTTTTCTTCTGCAGCAGCGGGTTCAACCAGAACTCTGTCGCCCTGCGGTTGGAATTTTACTTTTGCCATGGTTTTGTTAGTTTAAGATTTAAGTTTAAGGTTTAAAGTTTATTGCGAGGCGTAATGTCAGAGATTATGCCAACTCGCTTTTTATTTTTTGTTCGGACAATTTTTCAGTATTAATTTATTTTTTATCAAAGAATGTCAGTTGTGAAGTGACAAAATTTCTTATTTCGGTTGTTGTGCAGGAGCAGGTTGCTGCTGAGCCGGCTGTTGTTGCTGGGCAGGCATGCTCGGAGCGGCATTCCCGCCAGGCATTGGCATTTCCGATTTTCCCACGATGGATTCTTTTGTTTCTGCCTGCTTGCTGCCCGTTCCCACAAGTGCGGCAAAGGCAATGCAAAGCACCACGAGTCCGCCAACAAATCCCCAGGTAATTTGCTCGATGAGTTCCACCTGCTGGCGCGCGCCAATAAACTGGCTGGTGGACATAAAGTTTGACGCAATGCCACCGCCTTTGGGATTTTGAATCAGCACGATTAAAATCAGAAGCGCGCAAACAATAATAATGACGATGGAAAGAAAAGTTGACATGATAAATAAATTTTAGTTTGTTTACTTGCCCCTTTGGTCTTGTAAAAGTTTTTTAATTTTCTCCAAAAGGGGGGCGAATATATGAATCTTTTCGGGATGCTTCACCATTAAAATTTCATAAGCGCGGAGGGCTTTCGGAAGGTTTCCCTGGCGTAAATAGATGCCTGCAAGCGTTTCGGAAACAAAGGTTTCGTCATCTGAAATACTTTTCTTCGCCATTGCCTCGGCAGAATAAAATTCAACCTTTGGTTTTGCAATTGCTTTGGAAGTTTCTTCAAGAATAAATTTATCTACCAGTTCGCTCTGCTGTTTTTTCTGAACGGTTTTTTCTTCCGCGGAAGATTCAGGATTTTTTCCGCTCACAACTTTCAGCCAGTCATTGAAGGAATAAGTTTCCAGTTTCCGGTTTTCAGTTTTCGGTGTTTGAATTTCCTGGAACTTTTCTTCCTGAAGCAAATCAACCGTCATTGAAGTGCGGTACGCTTCGCGCAGCATTTCTTTTTCGTGCAGTTGAAGTTCATCGTATTCGTCTTTCTTTGCTGTTGTCATTCCGAGCGGAGCCGAGGAATCTTTACCCATCGGCATTTCCTGAAGAACAGCAATCGGTTCCAGCTTCGGAAAGATTTCATTTATTGGTTGTGCTACTTCTAACTTCTCACTTCTCACTTCTAACTTTTCTTCTCTCTTTTTCTTAATGAGATTATATAAAACTTTTCCGCCTGGCGCATACGCGGAAGTGATGTGTAGGTTTTTTTCGTAGTCAATGCTGTTCTGGTTGTGAAGATTTTTCAGATGGAGCATTCTTCCCGTCTGGAAGTAAGGATATTCTTCCACTAATTTTTCCAAAGCAGAAATAGAATGCCCGTTCAGATTTTCGGGGTGAGAAAGGTATTGTATGAAATCTTGCTTGGTCATCGTTAATTTTTCTGGTAACGAAGTAACGAATTTAATAACGAATAGTACGAATTAAGAATTCAAATAAATTCTGATTCGTTAAATTCGTAAAAGAGATTCGTAATTTCGTTACCAGAATATTGATATAGTTCATTGAAAACTCTTCTTACCAGTTTATCATTGCCTTGTTAAAAATATCCTGAGCCAGTTGCTTGTTGATGTCATCAATCAATTGCGCCTGCACCGAAGTTAAACTTTGCGAACTCGAATAATCGGAGTAGCGCGAAAAAGTGGTTTCAAAATTTTGTTTCTCGTCTTTTGCATTGGTGAATTTCACGTTCACAGTAATGGTGAGGCGGTTGAGCGCTGCCTGGTCACCGGACTGAATGGCAACCGGAGCGGTGAGATAATTTATAATCTCCCCTTCAAAATTCAAATCACCATTTTTTGAAACAATTCCCAAATTTGTTTGCGAAGTGAAAATATCTTTGAGCGCTTCGGTGAGCGATTGCGCAAGCGTGGGCGGAGCCAGCGAAGCATTGTTGCGGAAAGTTTGTATGGCAACTGTTTTCACATCGGGAGAAACCGATGCGCCTGAGAAAGAGTAATGTACTTTGCAACCCTGAAGAAGCAAAATAAATAATGAATAATAGATAATGGCATGCTTCCTATATAATAAGGAAAAAGGACTGAATATCGTGTGTGCTATTTTCACGCTGATTCTGAAAGAGTTTAATTTTGAGGGAAACTTCAATGAAAATGATTGAATATTCAATTTCAGCCGCATTGAATTCCTACGGAAAAACCTGACTACTTTTGGCATATGTTTATTATTCGTCATTTTTTGCACTACCGTCACACCTGCAGGTATCGCGCCAGGTCCTGCAGGGAAAATCATTTTCCCTGCAGGAATGTTCATTTCCTCTGCAAGTCCGTTCATCATTCCTGCATGGATGGCGTTTTCCCTGCAAGTCCGTTCATCATTCCTGCATGGAATGGCGTTTTCCCTGCAAGTCCGTTCATCATTCCTGCATGGAATGGCGTTTTCCCTGCAAGTCCGTTCATCATTCCTGCAGGGAACATCATCTTCCCTGCAAGGAACATCATTTTCCCTACAGGGATGGCGTTTTCCCTGCAAGTCCGTTCATCATTCCTGCATGTCCGTTCATCATTCCTTGCAAAAACGTTGTTTTTTCATCAAATTCCATGTCTTCCCCTATATTTCTGCACCTTATTGCTGCCTTACATGACTCCTCAGCGCGTAAACGACTTTTAAAAAATTCTTCATCAGCCGTATCAATGTATCGGTGCAGCAATTTTTTTATTTCGGAAGCGCTCATTGTTTTTCTTTTCTTCAAAGATACGAAGAATAGTCCTGACAATCTCTCAGAAATCAAGTTTATAATAGAACAAAGGTAAAAAACCTAACTGGTAATCTTCGCGTATGGGATTTTTAGTTGGGTTCTTCGGGTCGGGGTCATAAGTGAGTTGCAAAATATTTTGCGTGTTCAGTATGTTGATTAAATCCAACCCGAGTTCGTGCGTAACTTTTTTGCGGTTGGCTTTCAAACCGATGTTTATATCCCACCTGAAATAATTATGAAAGCGCTGCGCATTGCGCATGGAATCGAGTTCAATGAATTCTCCCTGCTGGTTTGATTTGATGATGTCGGCAGGAGAATATCTTCCACCGCCCGCCCAGGTAATTTTTGTTCCAGTGGTGAGCGTGGAGTTTTTCTTCTTGCCCACTTTAAATTCTTTCGCGAACAAAAAATTAGTGGCGAACTTTTCGTCAAAGTCAGTGCTGCGCAAAATTCCATCGCTGCCTTTGTATTTTGTGTCAAACACCGAAGCGGTGAGCATGTAGAAAAAACTTTTGCTGAAGAATTTTTCCACCGTTAATTCAAATCCATAATTTCTCCCCGTGCCTTTGTTCGCCAGCGTATGCGGGAAAAATCTTCCGTAGCCCGTTCCCTGATTCAGCAGCGAAAAAGAAGAACGGGAAGTGTCAATCGGCACTTCGTATAAATACTGATAGTACGTTTCCATTTTCACGCGCATATTATCGGAAGCGAAAATGTCATAGGCGAGAACATAATGAATGCTTCGCGTGAAACCGATGTTGCGGTTCGGGAAAAAATAATTTCCCGAAGAATCCTTCATGCGGTTGAAATAAATATACGTTGGCTGCATCTGGCTATGCATTCCGAACCCGATGCTGAGCGTTTGCTTCTCTTTCATCCTCCAACTGGCGCCTGCGCGCGGCTCGATAGATGAACTTCCGTTCAGCACGAAATACTGCGCATGCAGCCCGGTGGTGAAAGAAAATTTATTTGTCGGCTTGAATTTGAACTGAACATAGGGCTGAAGCAATGCAGTGCTGCCGATGAAATCATTCCGTCTTTCAAATTTCCAGGTGAGCGCGTTGCGGTTGCTGTCGAGCAAATCGAAATCATATTTTTCAATGTATGCGCCTGCCTTCATGCTCACGCGGCTGCTGAATTTATGGCTGGCAAAAAAAACGAAGGAGGTTTTCTGCTGAATGTATTCGTATCCCATTTTCTCTATGAGCGAATCCACTTTGTAACCGGTATCGCGGTACACCAGCAAATGATGCGCCCATGATTCATCGGTGGAATGTGCGAGAGTGAACTTGAGAAAAGTTTTTTCGTTCAGCGTTTTTGTGTACGAAGCGCCAATCACTCCCATGGAAGAACCGAAATACTGGTCTTTGTTTTTTTCTCCATAAATATCTTCCTGCGGTGTGCTGTCTTTGCTCACCACAATATTGATGGAACTTTTTCCTCCCACACCGAAGACAGAAAAATTATCTCCGTGCTTGCCGGGAAAATTAAATTTGAAAGCCGCATCCTGGTATTTCGGAATTGCCGAAGTGCCAATGCGTATGTGCAGCGCCTGAAATAATTGCAGAGAAGAATAACGATACGTGAGCAGATAAGACGAGCCGCTTTGTTTTGAAATCGGTCCTTCAGCCGCGAGTTCTGTTCCGAGAAAACCAAACTGCCCGGTGAATTCGTGCTTCTCGTTGTTTCCGTTTCGCATCCGCAAATCAAAAACTCCGGCAACGGCATTTCCGTATTCCGCAGGAAATGCTCCGGTGTAAAAATCAGAGTTGTCGAGCGTTTTGCTGTTGATGATGTTCACCGCACCGCTGGTGGTTCCCGCCACGGCAAAATGATTCGGGTTGGGAATGTTCACGCCTTCGAGCCGCCACAACAATCCGAGTGAAGAATTTCCGCGCACCACAATTTCATTATCGGAATCATCGGTTCCCTGAACGCCCGCGAAGTTCGAAGCCATGCGCGCTGGGTCAGTGCGGCTTCCCGCATAGCGGTTGGTTTCATCCACCGAAAAAGTCCGCGCGCTCACGGTTGCCATTTCATTCCGCGCCTCGCCTTTTTTTGTTGCAGTGATAACTACTTCCTGAACTTTCACCGCGCTTTCTTCCATTTCAAAATTCAGAATCACTTCTTTTGCGGAAGTTACAATCACATCGGGAATGGTGTAAGGCTGGTAGCCGAGAAAACCTGCGCGCAAAGAATATCTTCCCACCGGAACATTCTGCATTCTGAAATTTCCATTCACATCGGTTACTGCCCCGGAAACTTTTGCCGAGTCCTTCAGCAGAAAAATATTCACTCCGGGAAGTTCCGACTTCGCATCTTTATCAAGAATTCTTCCGCGGATGGTTTGGGTGAGTTCCTGCGAAAAACATGCTTCGACTCCGCTCAGCATGACAAGCAGCCAAATGGAAAACCGTAAACTGTAAACTGTAAACCGGAAACTGATTTTCATGCTGCAATGTTAAAACTTAATTGCCAATGCAAGATACGGGAACGCTTTGAAAATATCCTGCGGGTAATGCAGAATTCCCAAATCAATGCTGAGTTTTTCTTTCAGGAAACGAAACCCGTAAATGGCGGTGTGCTGGTAAAAATAGTCGCACACTTTTCCTTCGGCAACATAATGACAGTTTTTAAACGGCAAAAAAATATTTTCCCCCACAAACTGAAACCTCCGGCTTATGCGCAATGCTCCGCTTACCATTATCAGCGGCTTCGGGTAAAAAGTTGTTTCGTTGTTCACGTCTGAAAACGTATAGCCCGTTCCGAAAGTGAGATTGTTGTTTGCATTTCCGAATGTAGCAAGTCCATACAGCGCGCCCAGTTTAAAATTTGTCTGGCGGAATTTCACCAGCGTTTGCCCGTACACTGCGCCTGCTCCCAGATACATCACGTCCGAAACTTTTCTTCCGTACTTCGGCATCACATAAAACCCCAGCGGAAGAATTGCCCCGCTGCCGATGGAAAAACTTTTTGCAATGCCGTAATTAAAGTTGTTGTAGAGAAAATCCATTGTTTGATAATACCCTTCTTCTTTGTTCATCGGGATAGCGGACGGAGTTAAAAAATATCTGGGCGCATTAAAATTCGGATACCGGTATTTTCCTTTCCTGCGGATGTCTTTTTCATCTATGAGCCGCATTTCTTTTATGCGTTCCAGCGGAATTATTTTTTTGCCGGTGGATTTGGTTTCGATTTCGATTTCAGTTGCCGTTTGAGAAATTATTTTTCCGTGAAGCAATCCGCCATCCTTCATGTAAAAAAGAAAATACATTCCGTTGCCCGCCTGCTCGATGAAAGAAATATTTTTTAATTCGAGCGAGAGCAAGCCGAGATTGTTGTCGCGAAAACTTATTTCTCCCTGCTTCTGCCCTATGATTCTTCCCTTCAGAAGCAAGCCATCGTTTGTTTCAACTATGCAATAGGAAGAAGTATCGGCAGGAATTTTCAGTTTGGTGGAATCCTCCGAAGGAGTCCTTGCGGACTGCGAGAATGCAAAAAGATAAATGAAGAATGAAAAATAAAATGCAGCAAGAATTTTTTTCACGAACAAATTTACGAGGAAAATTTACTTTGGTTCCTGCCCCATTGAATGGCGCGAAGGAGCGCGGCTTGGAATCTTTGCTTTTTTATTTTGCAGCCATTCGGGCGTACGGAAAATGTATCCGATGGTAATTCCTGCCGTAATGGTCATTGGAAAATTTTTTCCAAGATACCAGTAGCAATACCTGCGCGGGTCATAATCGTCATATCGTTGCCAGTAATATGTTGGTTTTGTTCCGATGGTTGTTTTGCTTTCAAAGCCGTAGCCAACGCCAAGGTAATAGCCCAGTGTGATTGTGTTTCCAAAAATAAATTGCCTTCCGTAAACCAAATTAATTACGAGCGATTGATATTTATTAGTGAAAGTGGTTGTCCCTTTTCCGCTATAGGTTCCATAGCCATAATAATATCCTCCAGTATCTATAGTATAGGTAGTGGAAAGCGCGCTCAGAATAATTTCCGGTTTGAAATATCTTCCTTTCAGCGGGTGAGCGTATTTTGCTCCTTCAATTTCTATATCGGAAGAACTGCCGAGAAAAAATTTCGGACCGAAGCGAAGAAATATTCCTCTGGGCATTCTCCTTTCCTGCTTGTCAATTGCGCTGGTTCCGATTCCGTAAATTCCAAAACCGGCTTCCCAATTGAATCCGGGTTTGTTCATCCATTCATACGTGAACGCAAGATGATGGCTGAGCGGAGAAAAAAAATGAAACTTGAGAACACTGGTCTTATCAAGAATGGCGCGGTTGCTTATGCTGTAAGGGTCTTCCTTATATTCATAAACAATTTGCCCGTCTATGGTCACGGTTTTGATTTCTGATTTTGCGAGTGTCATGGTTGGACCTTCCGTTTCATTGTATAATTTGAATTTCACTTCATCGGTTCCCACTTCACTCACTTTTGCTTTGAGAATGCTTCCGTCTTTTTTTGTAATCAGGTCAGGACCTAATCCGGTTTTTATGTCAATCACCGTTTGCCCTTCCACCTTCATCGTTTTGATTTCCGATTTTTTTATGCTGATGGTGGGACCATCGGGGTCGTTAGCGAGTTTGAATTTTACTTCATCGGTTCCAATGTCAATGACTTTTACTTTGAGCATGTCTCCGCTTCTTTTCACAATAATGTCTTCGCTGATGGTGCTGGCTTCTCCTTTCACATCAATAATCGTTTGCCCCGCCACCCTGAGCGTTTTAATTTCTGAACGCTTTAACACCACAACCGGGCTTTCGGCTTCACCGAAAATTTTAAACTTCACTTCTTCGGTTCCGATTTCGGTAACTTTTGCGCGGATGAGGTCGCCATTTTTTTTCACGATGGTATCTTGTGAATGCACGACTGATGCAGTGAAAAAAATAAGAAAGGAAAGAAAAAAAATCTTTGTGGTTTTCATTGAATTGGCTTTAAACCACAAAGATAATTTTTATTCAATGATTAACTTTCGGAAAACAGTTTCACTTCCGCTGGTAAATTTCAGCAAGTAAATTCCGCTGTGCGCTTCGCCTAAGTTCAATATTCCATGTTCAAGGTTTGAAGTTTGAATTAACCGCCCTGTTACATCAAACACTTCTGCTTTTTCAACTTTAAACTTCAAACCTGAAACCTGAAACCTGCCGTCAGGCGATGGATTCGGATAAATTTCAATTGCACCGGAATTATTCTGTTCATTCACTCCCGTAGTAGAAACACAATTCCATGTTGCTTGCCATCCTGCATTGTTTACAAACGGGTCTGATTTAAAATGAACGGACATCACCCCGCTGTTTGCCGTTACAGTTCCTGGCGAAACCGTTCCCGTATAAATTCCAATCAGCGCGGGCGATTGCGTGATTTGACCGTCATAAATCCATAGCGAATCAAAATTTGTTTCCAAATCAAAACTTGTGAACGACATAGTAACCGATGAAGCGTTTGCCGGCTGAATGATATCCGTCCAATCTTCGTTTCCGCCATAAGGATTGGAAGGCCCGCCCGTATCATCAAAAGTTCCCGAACAATTTATCTCCATGTAATTGCAGGTGGGAGTAGTGAAAGGACCTCCCTGCGTGTGAGAAGTTCCATCCCAGATTCTCCAGTAGTATGTTGTGTTCGGCATGAAGGCAAGATAATCGCTGGGGTTCGTGTTCAGCGCAAAACCTCCGGGGCATCCGATGGAAGTTAAATTCGGAATTGCTTTGTTCCAGTAATAAGAAAAGTTCGGGTCGTCTGAAACATCCACAAACCATCCGCTTCCGGAATTTTGCCAGGTAAGATTCACGCCTAAGGTCGGGCAGCCCAGCGCGTTCACAGCAAGATTGGTTGGAGTAACAGTGGAAGCATTGCTCGTCCATGATGCATTCCATCCGCTTGCGTTTGTGGCGCAATCGGAACGAAACTCAATGCACATTTTCCCGCTGCTGGCAACGAGCGTTCCGGGATTTGTTGTGCCCGTGAATTTTCCAATCAGCGGAGCCCACACATCGGTTCCGTCATACACATATAAATAATCCCACGTGTTCTCTGTATCAAAACTGCTGAAGGTGAGCGTTACGGAAGTTGCGCTTGACGGAGCAATCACCCAAACCAAGCGTTCATCATCCGAATAATTTCCGCCTGCTCCGCCCGAATCATAAAAAGTTCCTGATGCCGCAGTGAGATTTGTGGGCGCGGGCATCGGGTTAATGAGTTTGAAATAATAATCCCAGTCCCAGTTGGGTCCCGGGTCGGTATGCGTTTGGTTGGGATAATGCTGATGCCCTTTTATTTTTGTGCACGAGCCGGGAATTCCCGATTGATTATAATACGTAGTGGAAAGCCAGGGCCAGAAACCTGTGCGGATGTTCGGAATTCCATAGCCGCTGCCGCAAATATCTTTTACAAGATTGGCAGAAGAAGTATACATAGCCGTAGTGTACCAACCGGTTTGCGAGGCGTAGCCCTCGTGCTCAATGCCGATGGTGTATGGGTTTTCACTTCCCACATGCCATGCTTTGTTCGCTTCCAGAACCATTTGCGTGCACTGCCCGTCAGAACTTCGCATCACATAATGCGCAGAGACCTGCGAAGAAGAATTCTGAAACCAGGAAATGGCGCCCGCGTAACTTCCTTCGGTATCGTGAATGGTAACTGCGCTGATTTGCGTTCCGCTGCGCGAACTATAATTGGGAGAACTCACCCACAATGCAGGAGGATAATCGGCAGATTGCACTACGGGAAGAAAACTTCCTTTGAAAGTATTCCCGTTCTTGTCATAAATTTTACCGGCAGAAGCAATAACAAAGGAAGAACTCAGCACGTTGAAATTTTCTTCTCCGAAAATTTTCACCCTATCAATAGCGTAAGTCGGAAAATTATATTTCGCAGCGCAGTCCGCATTATTCAGGAAAGAAAAAACCGAATAGAGATGCGTGCACAAGGCATAATTGCTTAAAAGATTTCCGTTATCGGGAAGTTCGCTCAGGAAAACAAGAACGGGAACTTGATTTTCAATTTTAGAATCAGCCAGAAGATTTTTTTGCGCCTGCTCGTAGGCATCGGCATACGCGATAATATTTTTTTCAGGAGAAGAGATTAGTTCGGCTGCGCTGAAATGCGAAAGGTTGGAAACCACCGTTAAGTTATTCTGGAAATAATTTTTTCCATCCTGCACCAAGCCCATCACGCCATAATACTCCGGCAAACCCATGCAACTCTCCGGAGAACCTGCATTATGCGTGATGTGATGAAAGCGCGAATTGGTAAACGCCACCGCTTCTAAAATTCCTTTGGGAATGGACGGATGCAGTTGATATGCTTTGTCAAAAAAGTTTTTGTAATTGTTTTCCGGCAATGCATCTTTGAGTGGAGAGGTTTGCCCGGCTTTTGCTGCGCTCAGGAGGGTAAAAATTATTTTTTGAGTGCTTGTTGGAAATCCGGTAAGAGGAAGATAAGAAGGCAGTTATTACTGTATTACCACCTTCTCCGTATAAACCTTACTCTCGCTCTGCACTCTCATAAAATATATTCCTTTGGGCTGATTTGAAATATCAATTGCTGATTGTGGATTGGAAATTGCCGATTTGTATATCTCCTGCCCCAGGTCATTGTAAATGGTAACGCCTGTGGTGAGCAAAGCCGAACCATCTTTTGCGCCTTGCGTCTGCGCTGCATCTTGCGGCAGTTGCAATGTGAATAATCCGGTTGACGGATTTGGTGTAATAGTAATAGTAATTGCAGATTGCAAACTTGTAATTTTGGTTTTAGAATTCTGAACCATTGAAGAAGAAACAAGAGGATGATGAAAATATTTTCCTTCATCTGCATAATAAATATAAGAGGTTGGATGATTAAATGGTTTCGGTTGTTTTGTTGTGTCAGTTATAATACGTGAATAATCTGAAGATGTTGTTGCACAATTAAAAGGTTTAACGTATGCTCCAAATTCTGCTCCTTCACTCACACTAAAACCATCTTTAAGTTCTATTTCTTTTCCTGCACGGTAGGTAATATCAGCGGAGAATGAAGTAGAAACTAACCTGTTATTTGCTATGATATTTTCAAAAGCATCTATTTCAATAGGATTAAAATTCTTAATCCCTACAAATCCATAAGGAAAATCAACACTTATATTTCTGTCCATTTGATTGTAATATTCAAGAGGTACAGAAGATGAAGGATAATTAGAAGGAAAAAAATCGGGATAAGTACTAAAAGGATATAAATAATTTTGATTATAGAGTGAATATAGATTAAAAAGAAACATATAGTCCAATCCCGGATATTCACCTGTGTTTCCGCCTATACCATTTCCACCTACCGATGGGTCTGCATCAAGTGGATTTCTTAATTCATTTGTAGATGACCAATACACATTTCCGAAGTTTCCATTTCCATAATTGTACGGACCTGTACATGGCGCTGCATTCAACATACACTCATATCTCTGATTAGAAACTGCATTTCCCTCACTCTTTAAAAGACTTAATATAATAGCAGTATGCTGATAAAAAAAAGGTAAACCAGGCAGGGAAGAGGAAGAGCACGGCACGTCACACCGAGGTTCTGTCATATTAAACATAGCATCAGATGTATTAATCCATGAATCTCCAATGGCTGCAATCTGTAAACTTTTATATGTTGGGTCATCTGCAACACCTATGTCAAGGATCTCAAGTGCTCCAGGTATTAAGAGCCACACAATAGAATTACCTGAAGCAGGGATATATGTTGTTTTTCCAGTTATAGCATTTGCTGCTACAGCAACTCCAGTAGATAAATGACTAAAATTACCACTACCTGTATTAGGGCTACAATCCGGAGCTTGACTACCATTGTTTCGCATACAATTACCATTAACAGGATTTATTATTATCCAATCACAAAGACCACTCCTCCAGCAATCATTCGCCCAGCTAACCATTCTATCTGTAATATTAATTGCTTCCTTTTGAATATCGGTATTTTTGTCACCAATATTATTTAACGGCAAATTATTGTATTTAACTCCAGGAGGAATATACTTAGCAACCAATGCACAGCCCATCAATATTTCTATCGCCTCATCTATGCTTTCGTCATCTGCAGGATCTGGGGCATTGCCTATAAAAGAAGAACCGACCAACAGAAGCAATCGAAGAAGATGTGATGCCTTGGTTGAAATGCACGTAATTGTTAGAGAGAAAATCAGAGGCAACATCCTCCCGAAGAAAAAAACCATTTAAATCGCCATCTGTCTGAGGAAAAGCATCACTTGAGACAGCACTATTTTGTGGATTTGCCGGGCAAGTTGGACATCGCCAATATGATTCAGCAGTTTCGTCTAAGCGGTTAAACGCTTTTAATGCATAGTAAAGTTCCTTTACTGTTTCCGAAGCATCCTGATTACTTTGTTTTAAAAGTGCGTATTCTGTTGCAAGCACTCCAAGGTACATACCCAATTGTTTTGTTGATTCAACAAATTGCTCTGAATTTGTAGAGGACTGTGGACTCGTAGCTCCAAGTGCTCTTACAGAAGCAGGCAAACTGCATCCCTGACAATCGTCAACAAGAATATAATCGTTCAAAAATCTATACCGATAATACCAGTATTTTCTGAGATTTTTAGCTGCGTCAATTTCAGATTGCGATTGTGCAAATGCTCCAAATTCTGACATAAATAACAGAATAAAAATTATTTTTTTCATGAAAGAAAATTTATACATTATCACCTATACGTTTAAAATTTATTTTATAATCAATACTTGAATAATTGGTTTCAATCCATAATGCCGTATGTGTTAACTTGCGTATCTTCCAATCAATTGAACCCGAAGACGGAAACGGAGCAGGACCAAAAATGGGAATACTATAAGAATATATTTTTATATCAATATCATTGTAAGGTTTATCAAAACTAAAATTTCCATAAATACTACATCCGCCTTGAAATGATGAGGTTCCTTTCTTGGCATTAAAATAAAACTTGTTACCAACAGCACTACTATTGAGACAAGGTTTTGCAAGAAAAGCAGCAGTAGAATCAATGCCGTTAACTTCCCAGTATTCGAGAGCCCACACAGCGGTAGTGAGACGTTCATAGGGGCTGCGGAAACTAATACAAGGTCCATCGGGATATTTTTTGCAGTCGGTAATGAAAGAAACAACCAACATAAAAAGTAATATATATTTTCTTTGTTTCACTTATTAATAATAAATACTCGCTGTTGTTATCATATTGCTTTTGTGCTGTGCTTTGTCATACATAAATATTATGTACCGTATTTCATGAAACGGAGAAAAAAAAGGCTTTTGCAGTATTTGAATTTTTCCTTCAAGTATTTGCGAAGGTTGTAAGATTACTTTTACAAGAGTAGGAAATCCGCCAATAGTAACGGAAGAGGTTATTGGCGAAGTCGGCATCAGAGGAATGCGGTAAAAAATTTTCAACGTGTCCATTTGAGTAGTAGATTGGTCTGCATCCCAAGTTAACCAACTGCCCAATGAATCTTTGTAATAATAGGTTGCAACTAAATTTCCATTTTTGAAAATACCGGCAGTATCACCTGCTGCCAAACCAATATCGCCATCTTTATCACAAAACTTAATATTTATAACAAGTGAATCATTGCCATATTTTTGATAACTATCATAAGCAATTTTCGGTTTTGTATCTGAAGAGCAGGAAAGACAAGTGGAGCAAGGTGTGGGTATAATTGGCGCTCTATCTTTTTTGCACGTGATAATAAAAACCAGCGTGCATATAATAAAAAGATATTTTATTTTCATTGGGTTCAATCGTTAGTTGAAAACTATGTCCCTTTAAGAAATGATTTAATATTATTTTTCTTGTTTCATTTTCTCAATTTCATTTTCCAATTTTTTATTTTGCTCTTTTAATGTATTCATCTGCTTTTTCATATCTACAAGATAGAGCATTATTTCTTCTATTGATTTTTGCTGCAAAGTTGCAGTGCTTCCTAAATCCAAACCATTATCTATAATTTCTTTTTCCGCAGGATAATCAGGTAAATGCTTATTCTTGGTATAATATTCTTCTACTTTATCCAAAGACATAGGAATATAATCATTCGAAAAAACTTTATCCTGCCAGTTACTAACAGTTACAAAAGTTGATTTGGAAACTATTTTTCCATCAACAGCAAGGAGAAAATCACTATGAGTTCCCGTAATTCCTTTAGTGTTTCCTATTATTACTGTACCGTTTACATGAAGATTGGCATACGGATTATTTGTTCCGATTCCAATATTTCCTGAGCTATAATAAATATCATTTTGATTTATTCCCTGCAACCATTGACTACTTGTGAAAGGCTTCCCATTTATAAAATACTGATGTCCGGCAGTTACATTAACATCGCCATTTACATCTAATTTCGCCTGCGGAGAAGATGTCCCTATTCCCACATTACCTCCCTGCTCGGTGAGCGTCATCACAGGGCTACCCGGTGTTCCAATCATAAATACGGATTGCGTGGGAACACTGTTGCTAAGTGCTCCGCCAAGTACAGGTTCCAAATCCCATGTGGAAACATAATCTTTTCCTGAAGTGGGATTCAGAAGATGATTCTCTAACCTTATGCCCTGGTGGCTTTGTGGGCAACTGGTGCAAAAAGTATGTGTGGTTGCAACATGCAGTTTTTTCTGCGGGTCATCTGTTCCTATTCCTACATTACCAGGATGGTTTGTCGTTGGAATATGCCCACTGGAAGTGATGCGCATCTGTTCATTGCCATCGGTTTTAAAAACCAAATCCTGCGCATCAGTTGTTCCGAGAAAATCGGTTGGAGGACTCGTGCCAGTATTTCCGGCAGTGCACCATGGTGCAACAGTGCAAATAGTTTGCGGCACAGGTCCCCCCGTTTTCAAATTTCCGTTTGCATCCACTACTGTAAATCTATCCCCGCTCCCAGCCAGATTATTTACGGTAAGATTATTTATGCTCCCTGTTGTTTTCACCGTAAGCGTGTTGGTCTGCACATCGGTTGCGGCAAGCACTCCGTTGCTGGCAAGGTTGCCGAGAATGGAAGTGTTTCCGTGCACCTCAACCACGGGTGGTCCGCCCGGAACAATGGGAAGCGGAGGA
>JACQAL010000049.1 GCA_016195025.1 Bacteroidota bacterium
AACCCCCCTGCGCGAAAGGAAGGAGAGTAGAAATTTATTTTCAACCCCCCTGCGCGAAAGGAAGGAGAGTAGAAAATTATTTTCAACTACCCTACGATTATTTTCAACTCATCTGCAAGTGTTAAAAACAAATCAAAAACCAACACAGAACAGTTTTCAGCAATAATTTGCTTCTCAACTCCAAACTCTAAACTCTAAACTTTACTCCTATGCCAAAAGACACCCGCATTCCCACAAAAGCAACCGAGTTTGCTCCTTACATGGACAACACCGATGACCTTCAACTGGCAGCCAACCCCACCGCTCCGCCTCCGCAGAACTTTCAGAAGTTCGGCTGGACGGCAGCCGAAAGCGCACAGTGGACCGCCTTCCGCAAGCAGAGCGATAAACTCTTTCAGGAGTTGAGCGACAAGAAAAAAAGCAGCACGGATATAAAAGACCAGATGAAAATTCTCATTAAGAATGTGAAAGCATACGACCACGATAAATTAAACGGGCATAAATTGCTTGACAAGGTGGCGCTGGGCGGCACCACCAGTGATTGCGAAACCTTTCGCGTGAAGCGCAGCACCGCGCTGGCAAAATCACCTGCCAAAACTGCGGGCGACCCGGGCACGCTCATTCCCGTTCTCTTTTTGCGCAGAATGAAAGTGGGCGAACACTTACTGACCACCAAAGACCCCGACAAGAAAAAAACCGAAGCCATTCCGCACGGAATGAAGTTCTGCAAAGTATATCGCTTCATTGGCACGGCAGCCCCCACCAGCATCAAGCAGTATGAATTTATTGTGAACGCCAAGCGCGGACTTGCCCTCAGCAAATTTTCCGACCTTGGTCTTGACCCCAACCTGAAACTATGGGCGTGGTATATTGCCCGCTACGAAAGTTCCACCGGCAAATTAGGCGACCCTTCTTCCGCTCTTAAAGTGGATGTGAGTTTGCAGGATGAAACAAGTGCGCCTTCGGCTTGACGGGTAACGAATGAACGAATCTTGTTACGGACAGGACTTACGCAAAAGTTTAGTGAGTATTGTCATTTCGACCAGAGGGAGAAATCTCCTATGTTTGGCACAAAGGAGATTCCTCGCTTCGCTCGGAATGACACCGTTTTGCGTAAGTCCTATATAGGTAACATCATGCAAAACAACCTTCGTTACCAGTTAATGAAAGTTCGCTTTCTTTTCTTCCTTCTCCTGCTCCACCCGCTTCTTGCGCAGGGCTTCAAACTCGGCAGTGGGAATGATATCGAGTTTGCGGTCAACTAAAGTGAACACGCAGGTGTAGGTTTCGCCCACCACCTGGTGTTCGTCCCATTCCAACTGGCTTTTATATAAAAGCAGCGTGGCAATATCGGTGGGGGTAATTAATTCAGATGCGCCCTGGAGATGTTTATGCATAGTGGTTTTGCTGGCATCGTAACTTTTTCCGCGGTAATGGGTGGAAATGAAAAGGCACTCACCATGCAGGGCGGTTTTTTCCAGCAGTTGTTTTTCCTTTTTGTCGAAGAGCAAAAGGTAATCGCCTCCTATGGGCACCACGTCTTCTTTGCCGGTAATGGAATATACATATACTTTCATTTCCTTGCCCGCCTCCATCACCACCGCTTTGAGTTGTGTGCCTGCATAGAGTTTGAAAAATGAAGTGTCGGAATTTATTTCATCGTATGCCATTTTGCGGAAGTCCATCAGCAGTTTTTCCTGCGCGGTGGGCTCGCGCTCTTCATCCTGAATATCGGCATTCTTGCGCGACACAAAAATTTTGGGGTAGCGAACGGTTTTCACTATCACGCGCAGGTCGTTGAATTTCTTCGGCATTGAATCAGCCACTTCGCCTGTATCTTCGGCAGAGCGGAATGTTTTGGCTTTGTATTCGGCAGAAGCGGTATCTGTTTCGCGCCAGAAAATTGTTTTGAGCGTATCCTTATCTTTATAGGATAAATATCCTTTCACATACGAAACGGGATATTCGTTTTCATAGTATATATCGTTCGAAGTCCAGTTGGCGAGAATGAGCGTGTAAAGCGCCAGCCCTTCCGCAAGAATTTCTTTTTTCTCTTTCTCCAACTTGCGCTGCGCGAAAGAAGGGGTGGTGCAATAAGTAAGAAGCGAGAGGTAAGAGGTAATAAGACAGAGATTTCGTGAATTGTATACCATCGGTAGTCGGGGATTCGAAAATCATGATTATCCCTACTAAATACTAATCTGTACTAATGTACTAATTGTTGCCCGTCTTGATTGGTACATTGGTATGAATTAGTATTTAGTAGGATTGAACATGAATTATTTTTTCCCTTTTCCCGCAGCAAGGTCATCGTTAATGGACGTGAGCGTGAGTGAATGAAAAGCCGCGCGCACATTGCGCAAGCCAAATCCTATTCTGCCGGCAGCGGACGGAATGTTTTTACTCTCGTAAGCGAGAAACCATGAATACGTTGTTCCTATAAAAACAGCATTGCCGCTTAACTTCACCACCAACTGCGCGGTGGCGCCAAAAACTTCTTCGGTTAGTTTTTTCTCTTTCAGAACTTTTTCTTTTCCGTTGTCGTATTCCACAAGGAGTAATTTAGTTGACTCTTTCTCAAAACGCAGCGCGAGTTTGCGCGCGCCTTCGCTGCGCAGAAAAATTTCAAACGCGGCATTGTCTTTTCCTTTATCGAGTGAAACAATCAGGTTCATGGAAAAATCTTTGAGTTTATATTTGGTGAACTCCATGCATTGCTCGTCTGCTGTTTCTTCCGTTACGGCAAAAGAGCCGTCCACCATATAGAGCGGGGAAATAACTTCCTCGCCCGGTGTTCCCTCTTTAATTTTATATTGCTCCCACCAGTTCGATTTCAAATCAAAGTTGTCGGAAAACCAGAACGACACGAGCGAAGAAGAATCGGCAGCCGCTGGCGCGGAAATGCTTTTTGTTTTTGTAACTATTAAACTATCGAACACGGGCGCGCTCTCCACCGAATAAAATCCCACCCTGCCCTTTGGCGAATAGGCGGCATTCACATTGAATAAATTCTTTCCGTTCATGGCGCACGAAATAATATTTCCGAACACCGATGCGGAAAGTTCATACCACTTGCCGGTTTCAATGGTTTCATCTAATTTCTTTTCGTAAAGAATGAACCACCCGAACGGTTCGTTGGAATGATATGCCAGTTGCGCTTTGTTGGTTTCCTTGTGAATGCGCAGCAGGTAAAATCCATCCTCCGTTTCGCGGAAAATAATTCCCGCGCGGCTGTCGGCATCTTTGTCGCCTCCCTCGTTGGTGATTTTTACCCGCGCGCGCACGGTATAATTTTCCCATTCCTTTTCTCCCAGGTAAATGGCATGAAGCGTGGTGTTGTTTTCATACTGGTTAAGTTTTCCTTCTTCGAGATACCACGTGCGCTTCGTGTCCCCGCCCGTGTTTTGCTCCCACGTTTCAAACTTTTTTGCATCGTTAAAATTTTCTTTCAGCAGAATTTCTTCGTGCTGAATGTTTGCGGAAGAAGATTTTTTTTCTTCGGAGAAAATGTTTCGCGCAGGCACGGTGAGTGTGCGTTCCGCAAGCAGCGCAACGGTGTCATCGTAATTCTCTCCGTTGAAACATACTTGCTTCAAACAGGGAGTGAATCCTTTTTTCATCACAGCCATTGTGTACAAGCCGCTGGGCTGGTAATCATCTTTGAAACCGTTCTTGGTTAAAAGTTGATTGCTTCCTATGAAGACCTCCGCATCTTCGGGAAGGGTTTTAATTTTCAGATGCGTTTGCATGCCGAAAGAAAATTTTTCGGAAACGGTTTTTGCCAGCGCGCTGAGAAAATGCGCGGCAACTGCAAAATTCATTTTCGCACCGGGCATCATGCTTTGCACAATGCCAATCGCTTTTCCGTTTTCGTTCACGAGCGGCCCCCCGCTGTTGCCGTGATTGATTACCGCATCCACCTGCACCGATTTTAATTCATTGCGGTCATCGTGCCGCAGAGCCGACACCGCACCGTTGTTCACCGATATTTCAGGACCGCGCTGCAGCACCGTAAATTCTTTTCCCAGCGGAAAACCAAACACCCACACCGGCTGAAGTTCAGCGGGCTCTTTGGTTTCAATGTCAAGAAAAGGAAACTTTGTGGAATCGGAAACGGCAAGAAGGGCAAGGTCGTTTTCTTTATCAATGGCAATCACCGATGCGGTGTACGTTTTATAATCGGAAGTGCCGCTGTTGCGAATCACTTTCAGGCGCGTGATTCTGGTAGGGTACGTGGTGCTGTAATCACTCAGCGAGGACTGGATGACATGGTAATTGGTGGCAATCCATCCTTTGTCATTGATGAAAAAACCGCTGCCCGATGAACTGAACTCGTCATTGGTGAGCACAAAATTATGTTTCACTTCAATGAATACGGTGGCTTTTTTCACCTGAGCGAGCGAAGCGGAAGAAAGCGTTTGAGAAAATAACGGTGAAGAAACAAAGAGCAATAGGTAAGCAAAATTTTTCATCGTTTATTAGACATTATTCAGATTAGATATTTATAGAGGTTTGTCATTTCGAACCCTGCTTTGAGGGTGAGAAATCTCCCCCTGAATGAGGAGATTTCTCCCTTCGGTCGAAATGACAACATACACATAGTTTCTTATTTTGAATAATTTCCGTCTACCCTTCCAAGCGTGGAACCGGATTTATCGTAAACATAATTGCCGTCAATCCTTCCGAGCGTGCTTCCCGATTTATCGTAAATATAATTTCCATCTACGCGCCCGAGTGTTGAACCCGATTTATCGTACACATAATTCCCGTCAAACCTGCCGAGCGTAGAGCCGGATTTATCATAGACATAATTGCCATCAATTCTTCCGAGCGTGCTCCCCGATTTATCAAAGAGATATTGTCCGAAAATGTTTGATGTACAAAATAACAGAGCAACAGAGCAAACGAAGGAGATTATTTTTTTCATTTGATTAGATTTTAAACCAAAGGTATCAATTATAATTCCAACTTCATCTGGTTTTTCCCCGCTTTGCCTTTTCCTTTTTTTTGCTTTGGCGTTTTGGCTTTCTTCTCTTTCGATTTTTTATCTTTCGGAACAAATTCCTTCACGCTTTCCTTTCCCTTCGGCACAATTTCAAATTCCACAGCCCCCCTGCCCCCCGAAGGGGGGTGCAATGCAGAATCACCTGTGTTCCCCCCTTCGGGGGAGTTGGAGGGGGCTATCACAACATCCTTCACTTTATAATCCGTCAGTTTATTTCCTTTCGCCTTCACACCTTTCACATCAATGAACTCAACAAGATTTACTTTTTTATTTCTCGGCTGAACACCGTCTGATTTTCCGAAAGTGATTTCCGCTATGGGATTTGCATCATTCGATGCTGCTTCAATGGATGAACCATCTGCTTCGGAAATGATAAGAGATTTTTTTCCGGATTCAAGCAGGAAGCGTTTTACATAATAGCGTTTGTCTTCCGCATCATAATGAACTACAGAAACAGGATTGCTCGGCTTGAATTTACTGATGAGAATAATTCCTTCATCAAAATGTTCGCTCAAATCAAATGTGTGCAGTTCAACAAATCCTTTTTTGGTAACCGTGAGAATTTGGTCATCGCCTGAAAATTCTCCGAGATATTTTCCATGTTCATCTCTGTTCAAACGATTCACTGTTTCATCAAACCAGAATTTAATTGCGGCAAGAGTTGCTTTTCCTTTTTCTTCGTGCACAATTTTCTTCACAGGATTTCTTGTGAGAATATTTCCAACGGAATCCCTTCCCTTGATATCAAGTTCTCCAAAGTTAAATTCAAATTCCAGTTTCTTCAAATGTTTTTTCTCTTTGTGAACCACCGTCACCACTTCGGCTTCTCCGTTCGGATTCACGCTCAGGTAATGAACTTTTGAACTTTCATTTCCGCGCGTGAGCACATATTCTTTTTCCCTCACAACGCCTTTAATCTGGAAACGCTTCACATACACATTTCCTTTCAGCCCATCGCGGTAAATCATGTGATACACCGTGCGGTCGTCTTCCTTATTATATACACCGATATACTGAATGTCTTTTCCGAAATATGCCTTGTCAGAAATTTTCAGAACACGCATCGTTCCATCGCCCGCAAATGCAATTATATCATCAATGTCGGAACAGTTGCAGACAAATTCTTCGCTGCGCATTCCGTAGCCGGCAAAACCTTCTTCGCGGTTCACATAAAGTTTTACATTGTTCGCAGCAACACTCGCAGCTTTAATTGTCTCGAACGATTTGATTTCAGTTTTTCTTTCTTTTCCTTTTCCGTATTTCTCTTTCAGATTTTTGAACCAGTTGATTGCATAATCGGTGAGCGTAGAAAGATTGCGTTTCACTTCTCCAATTTTCTTTTCCAGTTCTTTTATTTCTTCATCCGCTTTCTTGCTGTCGAATTTAGAGATGCGTTTGATTTTTATTTCGGTGAGTTGAGCAATATCCTCTCTCGTAACCGCGCGGATAAATTTTTTCGTGTAGGGCTTCAATCCTTTTTCAATCGTAGTCAGGACTTCTTCCCAGGTTTCCGCATCTTCAATGTTGCGGTAAATTCTTTTTTCAATAAATATTTTTTCCAGCGAAGAAAAATGCAGTTGCTCCAGCAATTCCTGTTTCAGATGTTCGAGTTCAAGGCGGAGAATTTCTTTTGTTCGCTCCGTGGAGATTTTCAGAATCTCGCTCACGCCAAGAAATTTCGGTTTCTCATTTTCAATAATGCAGGAGTTGGGAGAAATGGAAACTTCGCAATCCGTAAATGCGTAAAGCGCATCCATCGTAACATCGGGCGAAACACCTGCCGAAAGATGAATATGGATTTCTACATTCTCCGAAGTATTGTCCTCTACCTTTTTAATTTTTATTTTTCCTTTATCGTTCGCAGAAATAATTGATTCAATCAGGGAAGTAGTAGTTGTGCCGAAAGGAATTTCAGAAACCAAAAGTGTTTTCTTGTCTAATTGAGAAATCTTCGCGCGCACGCGGATTTTTCCTCCGCGCACTCCATCGTTATAATCGGAAGTATCAATCATTCCCCCCGTGATAAAATCAGGATAAATCTTTTTATTTCTTCCCTGCAGAATGGACATGCTCGCGTCAATCAGTTCAATAAAATTATGAGGAAGAATTTTACAGGCAAGTCCCACCGCGATTCCTTCCACACCGTGCGCAAGCAAAAGCGGAAATTTCGCGGGAAGAAAAATCGGTTCTTTGTTTCGCCCGTCATAACTCAACTGCCAGGGAGTAATCTTTGGCGCGAACAAAACATCGAGCGCAAATTTTGAAAGCCGCGCTTCAATGTATCGCGGAGCAGCGGCTCCATCTCCTGTAAGAATATTTCCCCAGTTTCCCTGCGTGTCAATCAGCAAATCTTTTTGTCCCAACTGCACCAAGGCATCGCCAATGCTCGCGTCACCATGCGGGTGATATTTCATCGTGTGCCCGATGAGATTTGCTACCTTATTATAGCGCCCGTCCTCCAGTTCCCACATCGCGTGCATCAACCTGCGCTGAACGGGCTTCAATCCATCTTCCACATACGGCACCGCGCGCTCCAGAATCACATACGAAGCATAATCCAAAAACCAGTTCTGATACATTCCGTCAACGTGAGTAACGTTTGCCATTTTTTCTTCCGGCTCTCCGTCAGTTGGCGGAGGAGAAATTTTTTCTTTTCCTCCTTTGGAAGAACTTGCAGGAAGATTTTTTTTCTTCGAAGGTTTTTCCTCCTTAGATTTTTTCTTTGCCATAATTTCTTATGCAGTTGTTAATTCCTGTTCCAGATTTTTTTCCACTCTCAGATTATCAATAATAAATTCCTGCCTCTCCTGCGTATTTTTTCCCATATAATAGGAAAGCAGTTTTTCAATCGGAGATTCTTTTCCCACAATCACCGGTTCAAGGCGCATATCTTTCCCGATAAAGTTTTTGAATTCATCCGGAGAAATTTCACCAAGCCCTTTGAAGCGTGTGATTTCAGGTTTCGGTCCGAGTTTAGTTACAGCACTCACTCTTTCTTTGTCACTGTAACAATAAATCGTTTCCATTTTATTTCTCACGCGGAACAAAGGCGTTTGTAAAATATATAAGTGCCCGTTCTTCACTAAGTCGGGAAAGAATTGCAAAAAGAAAGTAATCAGCAAAAGCCGGATATGCATTCCATCCACATCGGCATCGGTGGCAAGAACGACCTGATTGTATCGAAGATTTTCTAAACTCTCTTCAATGTTCAGCGCGTTCTGTAAAAGATTGAACTCTTCATTCTCATATACAATTTTCTTCGAAAGTCCGTACGAGTTCAGAGGTTTTCCTTTCAGGTTGAAAACTCCCTGCACATTTACATCGCGCACTTTTGTAATCGAACCGCTCGCGGAATCTCCTTCGCAAATAAATAAAGTTGTTTCCAATCTCCGTTCGTTGTCCTGGTCACCGAGGTGAACTCTGCAATCGCGAAGCTTTCGGTTATGCAATGCCGCTTTACGCGCGCGCTCCTTGGCTATTTTCTGAATGCCCGCCATTTCCTTGCGTTCTTTTTCCGAAGTGATAATTTTTTGCAGAAGCAATTCAGCCGTTTCAGAATTCTTGTGAAGGAAATTATCCAGTTCGCGTTTCAAAAAATCATAGACAAATGTTTTCACGCTCGGACCTTTCGGTCCCATATCCTGCGAACCGAGTTTTGTTTTCGTCTGCGATTCAAAAACCGGCTCCTGCACTTTCACGCTCACAGCAGCCACAATTGAGTTGCGGATATCCGCCACATCAAATTCTTTTTTATAAAACTCGCGAATCGTTTTCACCACCGCCTCGCGGAAAGCAATAAGGTGAGTTCCGCCTTGAGTGGTGTGCGCTCCATTCACAAATGAATAATATTCTTCGCCATACTTCGTATCGTAATGCGTAAGCGCCACTTCAATGTCGTGATTCTTCAGGTGAATGATGGGGTAAGAAATTTTTCCGTTGATTTCTGTCTGTAGTAAATCGTGCAAACCTTTTTCAGAAACTATTTTCTGTCCGTTATAATTTATTACGAGTCCGGGATTCAAATACGCGTAGTTCCACAGCATCCGCTCCACGTGCTCGTTGATGAAATGAAAATTCGGAAACATTTTTTCATCAGGCGTAAACACAATCGTGGTTCCATCGGAATCATTGCTTGAAACAATTTTCGCATCTTTCTCCACCGCTCCGCGCGTGAACTCAATCAATTTTATTTTCCCCTCGCGAACAGATTGCACTTTGAAATAACTCGACAGCGCATTCACTGCTTTCGTTCCCACACCGTTCAGCCCCACAGATTTTTTGAACGCTTCGGAGTCATACTTCGCACCCGTATTTATTTTCGCCACGCAGTCCATCACCTTGCCGAGTGGAATTCCGCGCCCGTAATCGCGCACTGTCACCATTTTATTTTTTATGCTCACATCAATTTTTTTTCCGAAGCCCATTGCGAATTCATCCACCGCGTTGTCAATGCTCTCCTTCAGCAGAATATAAATTCCGTCATCCATCGAAGAGCCGTCTCCAAGTTTTCCGATGTACATTCCCGGGCGAAACCGGATGTGGTCTTTCCAGTCGAGCGACTTAATGCTCGCTTCCGTGTATTTTGGGTCTGTTGCCATATTAAGTTAATCGTTAATCGTTAATCGTTATTTGTTATTCGTTCGTCATACATTGAAGCGAAAGTGCATCACATCCCCATCTCCAACTACATATTCTTTTCCTTCCTGCGCTAATTTTCCTTTATCGCGGCAAGCAGATTCAGAACCCAGCGTAACAAAATCATTATACTTTATTACTTCCGCGCGAATAAATCCTTTTTCAAAATCGGTATGAATCACTCCTGCGGCTTGAGGTGCTGTCATTCCTTTTGTGATTGTCCATGCTTTAACTTCTTTTGGTCCGGCAGTAAAATAAGTTTTCAGTTTCAAAAGTTTATATGCCGCTTTAATTAATTTATTCACGCCTGCTTCTTCCAATCCCAAATCAGCAAGAAAAGTTTTCCTGTCTTCATAACTTTCGAGTTGCGCAATCTCTGCTTCCTGCTGTGCATCTATTAAAACCACTTCTGCATTTTCTTCCTTTGCAATTTTTCTTACCTGCTCCACTCTTGCTCCCTCTCCTTCGGAGAGGGTTGGGGTGAGGCGGACATTACATAAATACAAAACAGGTTTTGCAGTAAGAAGCATTAAATCGGCAACATGAACTTTATCTTCTTCCTTCATCTGCACTGCGCGCGCGGATTTTCCCGCTTCCAGATGTTCCTTATATATAGATAAAACTTCAAATGCTTTCTTTGCGTCTTTATCAACTCCGGCTTTCGCAGTATTTCGTACGCGCGAAAGTTTTTTATCCACGCTGTCCAGATCTTTCAACTGAAGTTCCATATCAATAACTTCTTTGTCGCGCACCGGATTCACAGAACCATCCACATGCACAACATTCGGGTCGTCAAAACAGCGAAGCACGTGAATGAGCGCATCACACTCGCGGATGTTCGCGAGGAATTGATTTCCCAATCCTTCGCCTTTGCTCGCGCCTTTCACCAATCCCGCGATGTCAACTATCTCCACAGCTGTCGGAACAATTCTTTCCGGCTTTACCAGTTCAGCAAGTTTGTTTAAGCGTTCATCGGGAACTGTAATCACTCCCACATTCGGTTCAATCGTGCAGAACGGAAAATTTGCCGCCTGCGCTTTCGCATTTGTTAAACAATTAAACAAAGTTGACTTGCCTACATTGGGCAAACCAACTATTCCGCATTTCAATGCCATAGAGAAACAAATTTAGTTTTCATTATTCTTATTAAGTTAGGAAATAAAATTGGAAATCCACAGACTTATTAACAGAGGAAAAGTGTCAAGCACGAAGTACAAAGTACAAAGACGACAACCGATGAGTTTTGTTTTTGAATTTCATTGTACTTGATACTTGCTACTTTGTACTTGCAGTTATCAACATAAAATCTGTTTTTCAACATTAAATTTTTCTAACTTTATTTACTTTATTTTCACGCGCGATTATGACAACAACCACTCTTTCTCCTTCTGAAAAAACTAAAACCCCCACTGTGAATATTGATGAACTAAAAAAAATCTGCTCGCAGGTGCGAAGAGATATTGTGCGAATGGTTCACGCCTGCCAGTCCGGACATCCGGGCGGTTCGCTTGGCTGCACTGAATATTTTGTTTCGCTCTACTTTCAAATTCTGAAACATAATCCGAAAAATTTTCAGATGGATGGAATCGGGGAAGATGTTTTCTTTTTATCGAACGGGCATATTTCTCCTGTGTGGTATTCTGTTCTCGCGCGCTCGGGATATTTTCCTGTGAAAGAACTTTCCACGTTCAGAAAAATAAATTCCCGTTTACAAGGACATCCGACAACACACGAAGGACTGCCGGGAGTTCGTGTTGCATCCGGTTCACTCGGGCAGGGAATGTCAGTCGCCTGCGGTGCCGCGCTTGCAAAAAAATTGAACGGAGATAAAAATTTTGTTTACTCGCTTCACGGTGACGGAGAAATTCAGGAAGGACAAATTTGGGAAGCGGCAATGTTTGCTTCCGCGCGCAAGATTGACAATTTAATTTCTACTATAGATTGGAACGGTCAGCAGATTGATGGGCCTGTAGATAAAATAATGCCGCTCGGTGATTTAAAAGCAAAGTGGCTCGCATTCGGCTGGGAAGTTTTACAGATGAATGGAAACAATATTGAAGAGGTGCTCAGCGTTATGGCAGAAGCAAAATCACGAACAGGAAAAGGAAAGCCGATTATGATTCTGATGAAAACAGAAATGGGACACGGAGTGGATTTTATGGTTGGCTCACATAAATGGCACGGCATTGCACCCAACGATGAACAACTCGCAAAAGCCCTCGCTCAACTTCCTCAAACACTCGGGGATTATTGATATGATTCAAAAGTCAAAAGTTTTATTTCTTTTTTTCATTTTTAATTTTTCATTTTTAATTTTCAATTCCGCTTTTGCGCAACCATCTCCGCAAAAAACAAGAATCCTTTTTGTGTTCGATGATTCTTTCAGCATGTTCGGTGATTGGCAGAGTGATAAAAAAATTGTAGTTGCAAAAAAACTCATGTCAGAATTTCTTGATAGTTTGATGAAAAATAATTCTTCCGATATAGAAATTGCGTTACGTGTTTATGGACATCAAACTTCTCTTTGGCCCGGACCGGTTAATTGTGAGGATACAAAACTTGAAGTTCCGTTTGCAACCACTCCTGTTTCAGCGCCAAAAATGAAAAAGGTGATTAATGCACTTATTCCTACAGGGACAACTCCGATTGCCTTTTCGCTCGGTAAAGCAGCGTATGATTTTCCGCCCGATAAAAATTCACGAAACATTATTATTCTCATCACCGATGGAATTGAAGAATGCAATGGCGACCCTTGCGCGGTTTCTCTTGAACTTCAGAAAAAAGGCGTCATCATAAAACCGTTTGTTATCGGCATCGGGCTTGATTTGAATTTTGCTGATGCGTTTAAATGCATCGGAAAATTTTATGACGCTTCTTCCGAGGCAGGTTTTAAAAATATTTTAAATGTCGTGGTGGCTCAGGCGATGAACAACACGACAGCAGAAGTTGATTTGCTTGATATAAATAAAAAACCAACCGAGACAGATGTTGCCGTAACTTTTTACGATGAGTTTTCCGGAGCCATACGTTATAACTTCATGCACACGTTAAATATTCTGGGAAACCCCGACACAATTTTTATTGACCCGATTGGAACTTATAAAATGGTGGTGCATACCATTCCTGAAGTGCAGAAAAAGGGAATTAAAATTACTCCGGGAAAACACAATAAAATTTTCATTGATGCCCCACAAGGATATTTATCCTTGAAAGTCGGCGATAATGTGAGCAGTTATGGAAAACTTGAATGCATAGTGCGAAAGAACGGAGAAATGCAAACGCTGCATGTTCAGAATTTTAATTCCTATGAAAAATATCTTATCGGAAAATATGATTTGGAAATTTTATCTCTTCCGAGAATTAAATTCAGCAATGTGGAAATTAATCAGAGCAAAACAACAACCATTGAAATTCCACAGGCGGGAACTGCATCTATTTATAAACCGGGACCTGGTCCATCCAGCATTTATCTCGAAGAAAAAAACGAACTCAAATGGGTTTGCAATCTAAACACAAATGCCATGCAGGAATCGCTGGTGCTTCAGCCGGGGAAATACAGAATTATTTATCGCCCGAATTCTGCTAAAGAAACTTTTTATTCGATAGAGAAAAAATTCAGTGTCGAATCAAATGCAGGTGTTCAGATAAAACTTTATTAAAAAATCAGTATGAAAAAATATTCTTACACAGAAAAAAAAGATACACGTTCCGGATTCGGAGCAGGATTATTGGAACTCGGAAGAAAAAATAAAAACGTTGTCGGGTTGTGTGCGGACTTAACCGGCTCACTGAAAATGGATGCTTTCGAAAAAGAATTTCAGGATAGGTTTTTTCAGTGCGGAGTTGCCGAAGCAAACATGATGGGTACAGCAGCCGGATTGACCATCGGAGGAAAAATTCCTTTCACAGGAACGTTCGCCAACTTTTCAACCGGAAGAGTGTATGACCAGATTCGCCAGTCGATTACGTACTCGGGAAAGAATGTGAAGATATGCGCATCGCACGCGGGACTCACGCTTGGAGAAGACGGAGCCACGCATCAGATATTGGAAGATGTTGGAATGATGAAAATGCTTCCGCACATGACGGTGATAGTGCCTTGCGATTATAACCAGACCAAAGCAGCAACGCTCGCGCTGGAAACTCATCACGGTCCGGCTTATTTGAGATTCGGCAGACCGGCAGTTCCGAATTTTACGGAAGCAAATGAAAAGTTTGAAATTGGTAAAGCACAACTACTGAATGAAGGAAAAGATGTTTCCATTTTTGCAAACGGACATTTGGTTTGGAAAGCGATTCAGGCATGCGAGATATTGGAAGCAAAAGGAATTTCCTGCGAGTTGATAAATATTCACACCGTGAAACCGCTGGATGAAAAAGCAATTCTCGCCTCTGTAAGAAAAACAAAATGCGTTGTTACTGCCGAAGAACATCAACTCAACGGAGGATTGGGCGACAGCATTGCGCACGTGCTTTCAAAAAAATTTCCTGCGCCTATTGAAATGGTTGGCGTGAACGATACATTTGGAGAAAGCGGCAAGCCCGAAGAACTCATGACCAAATATGGAATAGACACTCCGAATATTGTGGAGGCAGTTGAGAAAGTTTTAAAGAGATAGGACTTTCGCAAGATTAGTGAAAATGAGTTAGTGGTGTTCTGAGTTGTTGCACAAGGAACTGTTTAAACAATCCTGTTTTTACTTGATAGAGCGTTTGATTCGTTTGATAACCGATCGTAGCCAAAGACATCCAA